>DGHP01000183.1 GCA_002392705.1 Lachnospiraceae bacterium UBA3845
AGGATAAAAAGATAAGATTCCCGATTTCTGCCCGAAAGAAGAATAAACGGATAAGATTCCCGATCTTTGACCGGAAAAAGAATGAAAGGATAAAACATCGCGCACGGTGGGGCCACCGTGCGCGATTTGTCAGGAACACAGGGGCATTCCTGAGGACATTCCCGAATATATGCATCTGTTTACAGATGCAGCTTAAAAATGAAAGCTTCTGGAAAGAACATCCCAGTGCGTATCTTTTTCCGACAGATTCAGAGGCGTTCCGTCGTCCAGCCTGTAATTGCCCGCGGCAGCAGTACCGTCGTAGCTGCCTGTCAGATGCGGCCATTCAATCCCGATCGCCGGATCGTTCCAGGCAAGACCGCCTTCGTCGTTCGGATGATAAAAATCCGTACACTTGTAGCAGAATTCCGCGATATCTGAGAGAACCAGGAAACCATGGGCGAAACCTTCCGAGATATAGAACTGCTTATTGTTCTCCTCAGTAAGTTCAACGCCGAACCATTTTCCAAAAGTCGCGCTTCCTGCACGGAGATCCACCGCAACATCAAAGACACTGCCGCGGATCACGCGGACGAGTTTGCCCTGCGGGTGTTCCTTCTGAAAATGAAGGCCGCGCAGCACTCCTTTTACGGAGGAGGACTGGTTGTCCTGAACAAAAACCATGTTGAGGCCTGCCTCGTTCATGTCATTCTGATTGTAGGTCTCCATAAAATAGCCGCGCTTGTCCCCATGGACCGTCGGCTCTATGATATAGAGCCCTTCGATCGGCGTCTTCGTTACTTTTATCTGTCCCATATACGGGTTTCCTCCTTCTCAGATCCGCCGGACCGGCCGGCAGCTTTTAAGAGCCTGTCTTTCTCAGATGTCTATCTCCTGCAGATAACGCCTCAGCGCATCCTGCCAGTCCGGCAGCGGCCGGAATCCGTTCTTCTCAAGCTTTGCCTTGTCCAGCCGGCTGTTGAACGGCCTTTTTGCTTTGGAAAGACCGTATTCCTCCGTGCTGACGGGAATCAGCTTCAGATTCTGCTCTTCATATTCCGGGTGGCCCAGCGCAGCCGCCTGCCGGAAGATCTCCTTCGAGAAATCATACCAGCTGATATAGCCTGTCTTTGTGCCTTCCTGTGTATATTCACCCTGACCGACCGGTAATTCCGCGTTTGTGGCATGATAATATCCGTATCGGTCAGTCTCGATCATGTCGACCAGCAGCCGGGCCAGGTCAAAGGTATAGGTAGGCGTGCCGATCTGATCACAGACGATACGAAGCTGGTCGTGATTTTTTCCCAGATTCAGCATGGTTTTGATATAGTTTTTCCCGTTGAGGCCAAAGACCCAGGCGATCCGGACGATATAGTATTTCTCAAGGATTCCGGATACGGCCAGTTCTCCTTCCAGCTTTGTCTGTCCATAGACATTCAGAGGACTGTAGCCCTTGAAATCCGGGTCCCATGCCGTGCTGCCCTGGCCGTCGAACACATAATCCGTTGACAGATAGATCATGCCCGCATCGCATTCTTTCGAAGCGAGGGCGATATTCTCCGTGCCTCCGGCATTGATGGATCGCACTTTATCAATCTTATCCGCATCCTCGGCAAGATCGACTGCCGTCCATGCCGCGCAGTGTACGATCATGTCAGGATGAAGCTCTGTAATTGTTCTGCGGACTGCCTCCCGGTCCGTTATATCCAGCGGGACATAGGCTGCAGCGGTGACCGGGCTTTTATCCTGTATACCGGCATAGGCGGGAGCCAGGTCCGATCCGATGCCTTCATGACCTCTGAGGGCCAGTTCATTCATCACGTCATGCCCGAGCTGGCCGGCAACGCCTGTTACAAATACTCTCATTATATATCTCCATTCCGCCGCCGCTGTGACGGCGGCCTAGACAGCCGTAAATGACTGTTTTTCAGTACATACAGACTGATCGGATTCATCTGCGCAGGGTACGGCTCAGACTTCCTTCCTGCTGCCGTACATGTTCTGGTAATAGTTCTGATATTCTCCGGAAATAATCGGCTGCCACCAGTCTTCATGATCCAGATACCACTGGATCGTCAGGGCGATGCCGTCTTTAAATCTTGTTTCCGGAAGCCAGCCCAGCTCTTCATGGATCTTGGTCGGATCGATGGCGTAGCGCATATCATGGCCTTTCCGGTCTTCCACATGCTTAATGAGAGAGTGGGGCTTGCCCAGAGCATCGCAGATCATGGTAACAATGTCGATATTGCGCATCTCATTGTGACCGCCCACATTGTAGACTTCCCCGACGCGGCCTTCATGAATGATCAGGTCGATCGCTCTGCAGTGATCCTCCACATAGAGCCAGTCGCGCACATTTTCGCCGGCGCCGTAGACGGGCAGCGCCTCATCATGCAGTGCGTTGATAATCATGAGCGGGATCAGTTTCTCCGGGAAATGGTAAGGCCCGTAATTGTTGGAGCACCTGGAGATGCTGACCGGAAGGCCGTAGGTGCGGTGGTATGCGAGCACGAAAAGATCCGCGGACGCTTTGGAGGAACTGTAGGGGCTGGACGTATGGATCGGCGTCTCTTCCGTGAAGAAGAGATCCGGGCGGTCCAGAGGCAGATCCCCGTATACTTCATCCGTGGAGACCTGATGATAGCGCTTGATTCCGTATTTGCGGCAGGCGTCCATCAGGATAGTGGTGCCGTGGATATTGGTTTCCAGGAAGATGTCCGGATTGACGATTGAGCGGTCGACATGGCTTTCCGCAGCGAAGTTGACTACAATGTCCGGATGCTCCTCTTCAAAGAGCCTGTAAACCGCGTCGCGGTCTGTGATGGACTCCTTCACAAAACGGAAATTCGGATTGTCCATAACCGGAGCCAGAGTGCTCAGATTGCCCGCGTAGGTCAGGCAGTCCAGGCAGATGATCCGGTCCTGGGGATATTTCTTCAGCATATGAAAGATAAAATTACTTCCGATAAAGCCGGCGCCGCCGGTAACGATAATGTTCATAAAAAGTAAGACCTTTCTGGTTAAATGTAATGGCAGATACGACTGGAAAATGTTCCCGTGTTTCCTCCCGAGCCTGTGCGGGGGACTATTATATAATACCGGGTCCAGAAATGATGCCGCGGATTGTTCTGCGCCCTGCGCTCCCACAATCCTGCTCTGCATCCGCAATCTGTGGGGCTCCCAGCCCTGCTGCATGCTCATGCAGGGACAGGGCTTCTGACCCCGGCATCATATCATTTTATGTAAGAGAGAGAAGGAAATGCGGAGCGTACATCAGAGTTTATCGATGTATTTCCCGTCCAGAACATCCTTCAGATACTGCCCATACTGATTCTTTTTCAGAATCTCATAGACATCCATGACTTCTTCCCTCGTGATCCATCCGTTCCGGTAAGCGATCTCTTCGAGGCAGGCAATCTTCCGGTGCTCATGCTGCTCGATGGTCTTCACGAAATTTGTGGCGTCAACCAGAGACTCATGTGTCCCCGTATCAAGCCAGGTGAAGCCCTGACCGAGAAGCTCTACGTTCAGTTCCCCTTTTTCCAGATAGATCCTGTTAAGATCTGTGATCTCAAGTTCGCCGCGGGCGGAGGGCTTCAGGTTTTTTGCATATTCAACGACACGGTTATCGTAAAAATACAGGCCGGTGACACAGTAATTGCTCTTCGGATGCGCGGGCTTTTCTTCGATCGTCTCCGCTTTTCCTTCCTTGTTGAAGGAGACGATTCCGAAGCGTTCCGGATCATCCACATAGTAGCCGAATATCGTGGCCCCGTCGCCGCGTTCCGCGTTCGATACCGCTTCCCGGAGCCTTTTCCCCATGCCGTGTCCGAAGAAAATGTTGTCCCCAAGGATCATGCACACCGTATCGGAGCTGATAAAATCAGCGCCGATGATGAAGGCCTGCGCAAGTCCGTCAGGGCTGGGCTGGACAGCGTAAGTGAGCTGTACGCCGAACTGGTGGCCGTCCCCGAGCAGTTCCTCAAAACGGGGCGTGTCCTGGGGAGTGGAGATAATCAGAATATCCCGGATGCCTGCTCTCATCAGGACAGACATGGGATAATAAATCATAGGTTTGTCATAGATCGGCAGAAGCTGCTTGGAAGTGACCATCGTAAGCGGGTAAAGCCTTGTTCCGCTTCCGCCTGCAAGAATGATTCCTTTCATTGGCTTAATCCTTTCCTGAAAAGTGAATGGAAATCCGCTGAGGATGAGTGTAAACAGTAAGTATCATGATATGACGGACAACCGTATGGTTGAAAAATTGTTTGTACAATTTCTCCTGACCGGGTTTTCGTCCTTCGCATCATGCTATTATACAATAAAAATATATTTAACGAAACCTGTAACAGAATAAAAGAGGTCTCAGAATTTCTTTCTGTGACCTCCTTCAGACTGCTGACTGTTAAAAAACGGCAGATGCTGCCGCTTCTGTCCGCTTCAGGCCTGTGCCTGAACCGCCGTGATGGACACTGTATTTATGATATCGTCGACAGAACATCCGCGGGAGAGATCATTGCAGGGCTTCGCAAGTCCCTGAAGTACGGCAAAGGCCTCTGCCCCGGCGAGTCTCTGCACCAGCTTATAGCCTATATTTCCGGCCTGCAGGTCAGGGAAAACCAATACGTTCGCGGATCCGGCCACCGGGCTGTCCTTGGCTTTCAGAGCCGCGACTTCGGGCACCAGCGCGGCATCCAGCTGGAGTTCCCCGTCGAGAAGGAGGTCCGGCGCGAGAGAGTGGGCGATTTCCACTGCCTGTCTGACTTTGCTTACCAGTTCATGGGAGGCGCTTCCTTTGGTGGAGAAGGACAGAAGCGCAACCTTCGGAAGCTCAATCCCGCAGAGCGTGTGAGCCGTATCGGCAGCAGATACGGCGATATGCGCCAGCTCCTCGGCAGTCGGGCAGGGGACAACGACACAGTCGGAGAAGATCAGAAGGCCGTCCTGGCCGACATCCTTTTTGGGGCACTCTACCAGGAGGCTGGAAGAAACCAGTTTTGTCCCTGCCTTCGTTTTAATAATCTGCAGAGCGGGACGCAGCATGTCGCCGGTCGTATGTACCGCGCCGGAAACAAGACCGTCCGCATCGCCGCATTTTACCATCAGGACAGCATAGTACATGGGATCCGCGGTAAGAGTACCGGCATTTTCCAAGGTCATCCCCTTGCCACGGCGCAGCTCATACAGCAGCTGAGTATAGCGCGGAAAGTCCGGGCTGTCCGGCGGATTGATAATCGTGATCTCTCTCAGATCCACGCCGCAGGTGCGGGCGGTGGAAAGGATTTTTTCGGGATCTCCAAGCAGGATCGGAAATGCAAGTTCCTCATCCCGCAGCCTTGCGGCGGCCCGGATGGTGCGGGGCTCATCGC
>DGHP01000029.1:0-3109 GCA_002392705.1 Lachnospiraceae bacterium UBA3845
GCATCGAGATCAATGTCCGCAGGGAGTGCTTCTTCCCCTCAAAGACAGGCGTGGGCTATATCACCGTATCCGGCTTTGTCGTAACCCAGGCTGCCACCACCTGGGCGCCGCCCGCCGCCTTCCAGGACGGCATGATCGGTCCCAACTGGTCAAAAGGCTGGATCATCGAAGACTGCGAGATCAGCAACAGCAAGTGCGCCGGCATCTGCATCGGCAAATACTATGATCCGGACAATGACCATTATTTCACCTACAAGCACGTGAAGAGCCCGACCCAGATGGAGCGCGACGCCGTCTGCCGCGGCCAGTACCACGGATGGCTGAAAGAAAAAGTAGGAAGCCACATCATCCGCCGCAACAACATCCATAACTGCGAGCAGGGCGGAATCATCGGCCGTATGGGCGGCGTATTCTCCATTATTGAAGACAACCACATCCATCATATCAACAACATGATGGAACTGGGCGGAGCTGAAATCGCCGGCATCAAGATGCACGCCGCCATCGACGTCATCATGCGCCGCAACTATATCCACCACTGCACCATGGGCATCTGGACCGACTGGGAGGCCCAGGGCACCAGAATCACGCAGAACCTGCTCCATGACAACCAACGCCCGACATTCGCGAAACAGCTGACCGGCGGTATGATGAGCCAGGATCTGTTCGTGGAAGTCGGCCACGGCCCGACTCTGATCGACCACAATATCCTGCTCTCCGACGCGACCCTCCGTATGGCAACAGAAGGCGTCGCCATGGTCCACAACCTGATCTGCGGATCCCTCACGGCAGTCGGCGGCGGCACGGACACCATCGTAGAGGGCAAGCTGCGCCAGCGCTTTACGCCTTACCATATGCCCCACCGCACGGAAGTCATGGGCTTCATGACCATCCTGCACGGAGATGACCGTTTCTACAACAATATCTTCGTCCAGCGCTGGCCGTCCGAAGATTTTGTCGTCCGCAGCGACAGTGACAATTCAAAACAGACAGACAACCGCGAAGTCGGAACCCATGTCATGGATGAATATCCCACCTATGAAGAGTGGATCTCCCACTTCGACATGGACAATGAGACCCCGAATATGAGAGGCCTGGAGCCCTGGCACTGGTCTCCGCTTCCGGTCTGGGCAGACGGAAATGTCTATCTGGCCGGCGCGAAAGCCTGGAAGAATGAGGTCAACAAGCTGGTCGACTCCGAGAGCCCGGTCACAATCGAGCTTGAAGAGACCGACGGCCGCCCGGTCCTGAAGACCAATCTCTACAGCCTGCTGGGCGACTTTGAGGCAAAGATGATCAGCTCCGACACCCTCGGAAAAGCATTCGAGCCGGAAGAGCGCTATGAGAATCCGGACGGAACCGACATCTTCTTCAACACCGACTACTTCGGCGATCACCGCGGATCCAGAGTGATCCCGGGCCCGTTCGCGGAGCCGATTACCGAGAAGACGGTCTGAGAGCTCAAGAAAATATCGTCTGAAAAAGCGGCAGGCTGAAAATACAGCCTGCCGTTTTCCGGACACAGATTTTCCATATTTTCTACACAGTTTCTCCACGCCCGGCATGTAATCTGTTACCATGCAGTACGAACTACTGCAGAAAGCAGCGCGATAGCGCAGCCATTGAAAACTTTTCATACTTCCGCTGGCTCTCAGGAGCCAGCACTCTCCTTAAAAACAATCCGCAGGTCAGATCCGGTCCAAACGGTATGACCTGCGGTTTTTGATTTACAGGCTTTCCAGAACAGTCCGGACGGATTCCTCCGCCGCCTTCTCAAAATCGCCGCCGCTGAACCCATGCCCCGCCTCCGGAAGCCGGACCAGGCGGCAGTTCTCATAACAGCCGGCTGCAATCTCCGCAGTCTCAGGCCGGACAGTTGTATCTTTTTGACCCTGGATGATCAGGACAGGACCCCGGAAAGATCTCTGGATCTTCTCCACATCCAGACTTACGATATCATCATAATAGATCCGTCCGACCACGGCTCCCAGAAACTCCTGCCGCTGCGGAACCATCTCCGGATCCGGGTACATCTTCCTGAGATCTCCGGGAATGCTGAATGCCGGATACAGCAGGATGAGTCCGCGTACCTGATTCTCCCTCTCTGCCGCCGCCATGGCGGATACCAGTCCTCCCTGGCTTCTTCCCAGAAGAAAGAGCTTCTTCCCGTCCAGCTCCGGCAGGGAGCGAACTTTCTCCATGACCGCCAGAAGATCCTCCTCTTCCGTTTTTACGGACATGTCCTCCATCCTGCCGCCGCTTTTTGATTCCATAGCGCCGCCGATAAAATCAAAAATCACAGCCGCGATTCCATGGGCAAGGAAGCGTTCCGCATACGGAATACTGTGCTCCGAGCAGCCGTTAAAGCCGTGGGACAGAATCACTACGGGAAACGGGCCCGCGCCCTCCTCCGGCAGAAGCAGCTCACAATTCAGGCTGCAGCCATTTCTCAGAAAACTGATATCCTTTCTTATCATTTCCAATTCTCTCCATCCACGCATCGCCTGAAGGCAGGCTCTTACCCGATAAACTTCTCTGTTTCCTTCATGACCCTGCAGAGGGTCTCCAGATCCCGGAACAGATCCCCGCTCTCCAGAGAATGATTCGCCTCCGCAAAGAGATGGCAGGGGATTCCCCGTTCCTTGCAGATGCCAGGAATCCGGCTCTTCTCTTTTCCGACCCAGGGATCGTCCGCTCCCGTAAAGGCGATGGCCTCCCCGAAGGAGAAGGCAAATGTATCCTCCAGGGGCGTATACAGGACCAGCCGGATCCGGTCCGACGCCGGGCTTCCGGAGGCGATCTTCGCCGCCACGATGGTGCCGATGCTCTTCCCGATAAAGAGGATGTCATCATAACTGGTCAGATCCGTCCCGGAAAGGATCTCCGCCGCCTTCCACATCGCAATCTCAAACGATTCTTCCATGCGTTTCCGATCGCCCTTGATCTTGGGCGGAAATCCGCCGTAATTCACCACAAGGACCTCATACCCCCGGTCCGCGGCGATCCGCCTGCTGTAGTGCAGGAGCGGTTTATCCGCCGTATATCCGATGCCCGGGAAAATAACCGCCAGTTTCCTCATCTGTATCCTCCTGAGAAATGCTGTTCCTTC
>DGHP01000029.1:3226-3704 GCA_002392705.1 Lachnospiraceae bacterium UBA3845
CTCACAGAAGAACCTTCCGCAGCGCCGCTTCGGACGCTTCCGGAAACAGTTCTTTCGCCCTGTTCAGAATCCGCTCCGCGGAACGCTTCGGGTCTTCCCTGTAAGCCCCCGTCACATGTTCATAGCCCCAGAGCGCTTCCGGCTTCTGGTAATAGGAGACCGCCATGCCGTAGCTCTGCCCGCGCTTATTCTTCCTCCGCTCAAACCTGCGGATCAGCAGATAGGTCTGCATCTGCAGCTGGGTCATGCACCCGTCAAAGTTCTTATAGCCCTCTTTGTGAAATCCTGCGGCAGGCTTCAGCTCAAATCCCGGATGCATGCCGCCGTCCTCGCAGAGATCCATGATCGCCTTGCAGCGCCGCTGAACCAGGCCGTCATCCCAGGCCGCGTCGAAATCATAACCGTCCCGGCGGACATTCGCGAAATACGGAAACCATTCCCGGGAAATGAATCCGGCCCTGTTATGAAAAAACTTCCC
>DGHP01000159.1:0-7352 GCA_002392705.1 Lachnospiraceae bacterium UBA3845
GAGAAGGTCTTGATGCTCCCGTCCGGCATCGCCCCGTAGAAACCGGGAATGACCGCGTTGTCAAGATTCCTGAGCCGCTCATGAAGAACCGCGTCCGTCGATGCGGCGTCGAAATTCCCGTGAGAATCGAACAGGATCACATCCTTCGCATCGATAAAGCGAAAGCCGAGGTAATTGGCCAGGACCAGTCCGTTCAGGTACTCTCCGCGCGAAGCGGCATAATCTCTCCCCGCCCGGCGTTTAAAATAATCCCGGATGACCTCGAATTCCTCATCCAGGCTGAAATTCAGCTCAAGCCCCTCTATGATCTCCTGATAGCGGGCCCGGATCGCGTCCAGCTTATCGTCTATGGCTTCCCCCGCCGCAGCGGCGTCATAGCATCTGTAAAGCATGTCCGTAACCTTCGTATCATCGGAAAACCTGCGTCCCGGAGCAGACGGGACCACATACCTGCGGTCCGGGTCCTCATGGATGATCGCTCCCACTTTGGCCATCTGCTTCGCGCTGGCGAGTGAACTACCGCCGAATTTAACCACCTTTATCATTTGAAAAAGTCTCCTCTGACTGCCCTGAAGGCAGCTCACACCTGTCCGGCCGTCCTGCGCAAACCGCGGACGAAGCTTCAGTTCCCGATCACATCAGACATGCTGTAGAAGCCCGGCTTCTTCCCTGCCAGGAACTTCGCGGCAGACACGGCCCCCTTTGCGAATATGGACCTGGAATAAGCGATATGCTTCAGCTCAATCACCTCGTCGGTCCCTGCGAAGATCACTTCATGCGTTCCGGGAATCGTCCCTCCGCGGACAGCACAGATGCCGATCTCCTTCGGATCTCTCTTCTCAGTGCGCATATGTCTGTCATAGACATAATTGAAGGCTTTGTCAAGTCCTTCATTGATACTGTCCGCCAGAGCGAGGGCTGTTCCGCTCGGCGCGTCCTTCTTCTGATTGTGATGCTGCTCGACAATCTCAATATCGTATCCGGCCGGCGAGAGGATCTGTGCCGCCTCCCTGACCAGCTTCAGCAGAAGATTCACGCCCAGGGACATGTTCGCGGACCTGAGAACGGCGATCTTTTCAGACTCTGCATCAAGACGGCCGATCTGCTCTTCGGAAAGCCCCGTCGTGCACATCACAACAGGAAGCGACCTGGCCGCCGCGTAATCCATCAGGGAATCAAAGGCTTTGGGCGAACTGAAATCCACGATCACGTCCGCTTCCTCCGTGACGGCCGGAAAGCTGTCATAGACCGGATAATCTCCGCTGCCTTCCCCGACCACGTCCACGCCGGCGCAGATCGTGATCTCTTCATCTTCGCGGACAAGCTCCGTGATCACCTTTCCCATACGGCCGTTGCAGCCGCTCAGAATCATCTTTACCATATCTGTCTCCCTATATTTTATCATCAGGAACATCAGATGTTCCTGCGGCGCTGCCGCTCTTCAGGCGGACAGACCTGCATACAGGCCGCCGGCGGCTTAAGAGTAAATACTGCTTAATCAGTGTTTCCCCGCTTTTCGCTCAGAGAATTCCGTACGCTTCCATGGCCTTCTTCAGGCGCTCCAGGTTCTTCTCTTCCATCCCGCACATGGGTGCCCTGAGCGGTCCGACTTCCTTCCCCATCAGGTTCAGGGCCGTCTTGACCGGGATCGGGTTGACCTCGCAGAAGAGGGCGTCGATCAGGTCCAGAGCCTTAAGCTGAAGACGCGCGGCTTCCTTCACGTCCCCGTCAAACCAGGACTGGCAGATCGCGTGTGTCTGCGCGGGCGCGACATTGGAGAGCACGGAGATCACGCCCAGGCCTCCGACCGAGAGGATCGGTACGATCTGGTCGTCGTTTCCGGAATACAGTTCCAGTTTATCACCGCACAGGGCCTTGGTCCTGGCGATCTGGCTCAGGCTTCCGCTGGCCGCCTTCAGGCCGCGGATATTCTCTGTATGGTTCACGAGGTAAGCCACCGTCTCAGGCTGGATATTGCATCCGGTCCGGCTCGGCACATTATAGAGGATCACCGGAATATGCACCGCTTCCGAGATCGCGGTATAGTGCTGAATCAGCCCCTTCTGGGTTGCCTTGTTGTAATAGGGCGTCACGCAGAGAAGGGCGTCCACGCCGTAGCTCTCCGCTTCTCTGGACATGGAGACCGCATCCCTTGTGCAGTTTGAGCCCGTTCCGGCGATGACCGGAACCCGGTGCGCCGTCTTTTCCACACAGAAACGGATCGTCTCAAGATGCTCCTCCACCGTCAGGCAGGCGGATTCACCGGTGGTCCCGCAGATGATGATGGCATCCGTACCGCCCGCAATCTGCTCTTCGATCAGTTCTTCAAGTTTGCCGTAATTCACACTCTCGTCGTCATTCATAGGCGTGACAATCGCTACGCCAGCTCCCTTAAAAATCGACATGTACTTTACCCCCTTTTTATCTTTCCATGACAGCCCTGTACAGCCTCTTCCTCTGCCGCGCCGCTCTCTGCCTGACAGAAACGGCTTCATCTTACTGCAAAAGTCAACCCTTTTCTCACCTGTACTGCGGGAGCAGCGCAATTCCGAGCTTTCTTCTCACCACCGCGAACTGATCCGCGTTGATCGCAGGCCGAAGCAGTTCATAGGCGTCCGTGATCCTGTAGCTGTAGGAGCGATTCGGATAAGAACTGCTGATCCAGGAGTGATACTCCTCATATTGCCGGATTTTCTGCGCAAAGTGTCTGTTGATCTTTTTCACGGTACGCACATATTTCTTATTGGACATGATTTTATCGTACACGTCCCTGTGGTAGACTCTCGTAAATTCAAGGTAATTCAGAGTCCAGTAGAGAAATTCCGCGTAAGCGTTCCGGTCATTTTCCCCTTCCACGATAAAGCGGTACCAGTCATCATAGTTTTCAGCATGCTGCCGGAAATAGGGAAACAGCGAAACCGTTGTGTCCAGCCCCCAGCAGTAAGCGCCGAACTCGTTCAGAAGCCCGTATACGCCAAGCTTATTGGAGGCGGAATTGCTTCCCATAATATAAGTATTGAAACGGAAGGTCCGGTTCGACTGCGGGATCGTGGCCGCAGTCTCGCTGCTGTCGATCAGCGGCGTAAAGTGTATAACCGTCCTCTTCCCGTTTCCGATGTAGATCGCCTCAGAGCGGGCGTTCGGGATCCTGCGCCCCGTCAGTACATGAAATTCCTCATGCACCATCGTATCGATGCAGTCCGTCAGCAAATTCCCGCTGTTCCAGTATCTCAGGATCTCCTCATCGCTGCTTCCGCTGTGATTGATGATATACAGCGCGTCCGGAGAATATTCCGAAAGCAGCTGCCGGACCTTTTTCGCCGTCACATCGGCATCCTTCAGGGCACCGTCCGCATATGCGGCTGACGGAAGAGAGAATATCAGAAAAAGGGCACATGCAAAAAGAAGAAACCTCACCCTCACAGATTCAAGGCAGCATCTTTCTTTTCTTTCCAAATGTTCTGCTCGCATGTGTGCTCCTCCCCGCTGGCCAAAGCTGTCACTGTCCTGCACAACAGGCCGCCGCGGCAGATCTTTCCGCCCGGCAGCCTGTGCACCCGGATCAGCCTGCAGAATACTTCTCTGCTTTTCTCCGGGCTCTCTTTTCTTCTTTTTCCTTGTAATGATGCTTGTCCTCGAGCATCATGTCCTTTACCTTCATAAGGCGGATCTGCGAACTGCGCTCATTCTCGTCAAGCTTCATGGTGATGAACTTGATGCTCGCTTCCATATCCGGAATCAGGACATGCTCCAGGGCATTGACACGTCTCCTGGTCTTCTCAATCTCAGCTGCCATCAGCTGGCAGGATTTCTCGGACTGGGCCAGCTTCAGCATATCCGGAAATACCTCGCTCAGGCTCCGGACAGCGCCGTCCAGATCCGCAGACGTGAATGCGAATCCGTAGGAGAACATGTCGTTGACGTCCGAAGTCCTGGTCCTGAATGTGTAGGAGGGGACCTCGACGCTCATGATATTCTTGTATGCGACCTCGAGTGAAACCTTCTGCTTGGGCGCCATGAAAGCAACTCTCACTGCCTCATCCGACATGGCGCTCCGGGCCAGGGCGAAATTCCTGTTCGCGTTCGCGATCTCCAGCTCCACTTTTTCACGCAGGGCCTTGTTTTCACGAACCATCTCCAGGAACTGCCGCATCAGTTCATCCCGCTTGTCCTTGAGCAGCTTATGTCCCTTTCGCGCGGTGATGAGCTTGCCCTTCAGCCGGGTAAGTTCCATTCTGGTCGGGATAATCGTTGAACCGGGCAATGTTTTTCACCCCATTTCCGTCATTGCTTATCGTAATACTGATCCAGGAAAGCTTCCTTGATACGCTTAAGCTCTTCTCTGGGAAGGATCCTCAGAAGATCCCAGCCCAGATCCAGGGTCTCCTGGATGGACCGGTTGGTACGATACCCCTGATTGACATAACGGCTCTCGAATTCATCCGAGAACTTCGCGTAGAGCTTGTCCACATCCGTCAGTGCGGCTTCACCCAGAATAACCATGAGTTCCTTGGCATCCTTGCCGCGCGCGTAGGCCGCGAAGAGCTGGTTCATCGTATTCGCGTGGTCCGCCCTGGTCTTTCCTTCCCCGATTCCCTTATCTTTCAGACGGGACAGCGACGGAAGTACATCGATCGGCGGCTCCACACCCTTCCGGTAAAGGTCACGGCTCAGAATAATCTGGCCTTCCGTAATATAGCCGGTAAGGTCCGGAATCGGATGGGTCTTGTCATCTTCCGGCATGGTCAGGATCGGGATCATGGTGATGGATCCCTTCTTTCCTCTCTGCCTTCCCGCTCTCTCATACAGAGAGGCAAGGTCCGTATACATGTAGCCGGGATAACCGCGGCGTCCCGGAACCTCCTTGCGGGCCGCGGAGATCTCACGGAGAGCATCCGCGTAGTTCGTGATATCGGTCAGGATGACCAGAACATGCATCCCTTTCTCAAAGGCAAGATATTCCGCCGCCGTCAGCGCCATACGCGGAGTCGCGATACGCTCGACAGCCGGGTCATTGGCCAGGTTCATGAACAGAACCGCACGGTCGATGGCGCCTGTCTCCTTGAAGGACTCGATGAAATAGTTGGATTCCTCAAAGGTGATACCCATGGCGGCGAAGACAACCGCGAAGGGTTCCGTCGTCCCGACAACCTTCGCCTGACGGGCAATCTGCGCCGCCAGCTGGGCGTGGGGAAGACCGGATGCCGAGAAAATCGGAAGCTTCTGTCCGCGGACCAGGGTGTTCAGGCCGTCGATGGCCGAAACGCCGGTCTGAATGAACTCTTCCGGGTAGGAGCGGGCTGCCGGATTCATGGGCAGGCCGTTGATGTCCCGTCTCTCGTCCGGAAGGATCTCCGGTCCGTCGTCGATCGGGCGGCCAAGTCCGTCAAAGACACGTGAAAGCATATCTTCCGACACGCCAAGCTCCATGGATCTTCCAAGGAAACGGACCTTGGAGGAATCCAGGTTGATTCCTGTGGAACTCTCGAAAAGCTGGACCAGGGCGTTGCCCCCGTCGATCTCAAGAACACGGCAGCGGCGCTTCTCACCGCTGGCAAGCTCGATCTCGCCCAGCTCGTCGTAAGCGACACCTTCGACGCCGCGCACCATCATAAGAGGGCCGGCAACTTCCTGAATTGTTCTGTATTCTTTTGCCATTCTTCCTGTCCCCCTTATAAGGTCTGTACGGCTTCCCTGATCGCCTCATCCAGGTCATCCGAGATCCGTTCATACTCAGCCTGTATCTGATCGTTTTCCGTATACTTATAACGGCCGATCTCCTCACGGCAGGAGAGTTTGACCAGGGACTCGATGGAGGCACCGTTTTTCAGGGCTTCCTGGCCTTTGTCATAGTAGGCGAGGATCAGCTTCATCATCAGGAACTGCTTCTCCAGGGAAGTGTAGGTATCCGTATCGCTGAACGCGTTCTGGTTCAGGAAGTCCTCACGGATTGACCTTGCCGCCTCCATGGTCAGACGGTCCGGAGCGGAAAGCGCATCCATGCCGACCAGCTGCACCATCTCATTCAGCTCGTTCTCCTGCTGCAGAATGAGCATCATCTTCGCGCGCATCGGCATCCATTCCCCGTCCGTCTGGGCATCGAACCATCCGCCCATGGAATCCAGATACAGGGAGTAGGAGGAAAGCCAGTTGATGGCCGGGAAATGTCTCTCATAGGCCAGCTGCGCGTCCAGTCTCCAGAATACTTTTACGATACGGAGCGTCGCCTGGGTAACCGGTTCGGAGATATCTCCGCCTGCCGGTGATACGGCGCCGATAACCGACAGAGTTCCTTCTCTGTTGTCAGAACCTGCCGTGAGCACGCGGCCGGCTCTCTCGTAGAACTGTGCAAGCCTGGAAGACAGGTAGGCCGGATAGCCTTCCTCACCGGGCATCTCCTCCAGACGTCCGCTCATCTCACGGAGCGCTTCCGCCCAGCGGGAGGTGGAATCTGCCATCAGGGCCACGGAATAGCCCATATCACGGAAATATTCCGCGATCGTGATACCGGTATAGATGGACGCCTCACGGGCGGCAACCGGCATATCGGAAGTATTCGCGATCAGAACCGTGCGCTCCATCAGGGAATATCCGGACTTGGGGTCCTTCAGTTCCGGGAACTCGTTCAGAACGTCCGTCATCTCATTGCCGCGCTCACCGCAGCCGATGTAAACGACGATGTCCGCCTCCGCCCACTTGGCCAGCTGATGCTGCACGACCGTCTTTCCGGAACCGAAGGGTCCGGGGATGGCGGCGACGCCGCCCTTTGCCAGCGGGAACAGGGTGTCGATAACGCGCTGCCCTGTAATCAGCGGCTTATCCGGCGCAAGCTTCTGCCTGTAGGGACGGCCGCGGCGCACAGGCCATTTCTGCATGAGGCTCATCGCGTATTCCGATCCGTCCTCCTGTGTCAGGACGCAGACCGTATCCGTTACCTTGAAATCCCCCTCGCTGATGCTTTTTACTTTTCCGCTGATCATAGGCGGAACCATGATCTTCTGGGAGACGATGTGGGTCTCCTGAACCGTACCGACGATATCGCCGCCGACCAGTTCATCCCCGGCCTTTACAGCCGGAACAAAATGCCAGACCTTTTCCCGGTTCAGGGACGGTACTTCTATACCCCTCTGCAGGAGATTGCTCCCCGAGGTCTCCATGATATCCTCCAGAGGTCTCTGGATTCCATCATATATACTGCCGATCAGGCCGGGGCCCAGCTCTACGCTCATGGGGGCGCCGGTCGACTCGACCGGCTCGCCCGGTGCCAGGCCGCCTGTCTCCTCATATACCTGAACAGAGGCCTCGTCACCGTGGATCTCAATGATCTCACCGATAAGACGCCTGTCAGATAC
>DGHP01000159.1:7461-17392 GCA_002392705.1 Lachnospiraceae bacterium UBA3845
GGTCCGGCCACCTTCTTGATTGTACCCTTTGCCATTTTATACGCCTTTCTTACTCGTTTTTGCTTCCGAATATGATATCTGAACCGACTGCCTGTTCAACCGACTTCTTTACGGCGGCTATTCCTTCTCCCGTATTCCCGGAGATTCCGGGAATCAGGATAACCGCCGGCCTCGGCTCAGTGCGATAGTGATCAATCTCTCCCGGAATCTTTGCCGCAAGCGCTTCCGTGATATAGATAACCTCGTAATTATTCTGGGCAAGCCTCCTGAGCATCTGCGCCGCTTCCTCCGGGCTCCCATCCGCTTCTATGCGGAATGTGTCAAGACCCAGGGCGCCGAAACCGTAGATGGAATCCCAGTCTCCCATAACCGCGATCTTATACATACATCTCCCTTACCCTTTCCCGGAGCATCTCTTCCGGCAGATCGTTGCGCTTCGCCGCCAGAATGATCCGAACCGTTTTAATCTCATTGTCACGGGCAAGAATATAAGCCGCGAGGGGTCCGATCCCGAATGGATTGTGAATCTCGGGTTTGATGGTCCGGATCATCCGGTTGTCGCACCATCTCTCAAAAGAAGCCAGGGATTTTTTCAGTTCCTCCACCGCGTCGGAATAGACCGTGTGGTCCAGATAAGCGCAGATCGCATCAAAACCGACCGCAGCGGCGTCCGTCAGGCTCCCTGTATCGATCGTGCTGCAGGGCGCGAGGGCTCTTGCAATGAACTGCCTGCTCTTACCGGTTCTGGCGCAGCGCACCGCGATTTTTATGTCCCCGGTGGCGCAGATCAGCTCCCCGTAATCCTTCAGGAGCTTCTCCTTTGTCTTCTCTCCGGCTTCCCGGATCGCTTCCAGAGCGGCCCGGTCTATGATAATATCGCACAGCTGGCCATCCCGGGTTGTCAGGAGAGTCTCCTTCGCTTCCCGCGCGACTTCACGCAGATTCTCCGGAAGCAGCTCATAGTCCGACTGCTCCATCGCCTCCTCCAGAAGCTTCGCCGGTATCGTGCCGTCCTCGGCAAAGATACCCGGATGTTCCCCGTCGATCACACTCTCCTTGATCGCGGCCTTCAGATTATGATAATCATTCGGAAGGCGGAAGACATCAAAGAGATCCATACGGTCCGGGACAAGCTCCCGGATCAGGTCCCAGGTTTTTTTCTGCTCGCCCCGGAGCATCGCCTCACCGGTCATTCCGGAATCCCCCCAGCCTTTTTCACTGAGGATCCTGAGACATTCCTCCTCGCCCGGGCTTGCCGTCAGCTGGGAAATCACACTTTCATTCAGCAGGGAAAGTTCACGGGAACGGATTCGCGCGACCGCATAGATATAATTTTCGGCCATTGCTCTCCTCCTTTTTTAAGAAAACAGTATCTTTCCCGCAAGGTCCTGCATCTGGTCCTTCTTCTCCTCAAAGATCGCGTCGATCGACAGATTCTGCTCGATTCCGCCATATTTCAGGATAAAGCCGCCGTCGATCTTCGCCTCGTCGCCGGAAACATCCAGCTTCGCTCCCTCCGGAAGCGCAGCGACCAGCTTTTTGGCAAAGTCCGCGGGAAGCCTGTTGAAATCATTCCGGCAGAAAATGATCTCTCCCTTTCTCGGAAGAGCATTGCTGCTGATCAGTTTCAGAAGCAGAGCGAAATATTCCTCTGCCGGAAGCTTTAAAAGCGCCTCTTTCGCAGCATCGATGGTGGACGATATCAGTTCCTGCTTGGTCTCAAGGAGTGTGCGGCGCCTTGACAGCTGTGCCGCAGAATCCGCGCGCGCGATGAGGTCCTTTGCGGCCTCTTCGCCCTTTATACGGATCTTCTCAACCTCTGCATCCGCCTCTTTCCCGGCCGCCGCCATGGCTCTGTCGTAAGACGCCTGGGCGTCCCCCCTGATTTTTGCCACTGCGGCTTCGGACTCACTGCGGATGTCCTCTATTATTTTATCCAAACCTGCCATCAGCTGTCTCCTTCTTTCTCTCTAAAGTTGCCTGCAGATCAATCTCCCGGCGGCCGTCTCTTCATACAGACGTCCTCCCGGGTTCCGATTCACGGACCCTTTCCGGATCAGATCGTAAGTGCAGCCACGCCGAAGATGGCAAGGATGGAGATCAGCAGCGCGAGAATCGCATATGTCTCAACCATGGCCGGGAAGATCATGGACTTACCGAAAGTCTCGGGCTTTTTGCCGACCATCGCGATGGAAGCGACGGAAGCCTTGCCCTGATTGACAGCGGAAACCGGCTCTACGATGATGACCGGCAGGCAGGCTGCCAGATACAGAAGGCCTTTCACCAGGGACATATCCGCGCTGCCGCCCATGATGCCGATCTGTGACAGGCAGATGAAAGCAATCAGAAGTCCGTAGATACCCTGTGTGCCGGGAAGCAGCTGAAGAATCAGAACCTTGGAAAACATATCCGGGTTATCCGTGCAGACGCCCGCGGCAGCCTGGCCGGCCATGCCTACGCCTTTTGCACTTCCCACACCTGATGTAGCTGCTGCGAGGGCCGCTCCTGCAAGAGCGAAAACCAGTCCGAAATTAAACATAATCAGATCTCCTCCTTGAATTTATAATACTTTGTGTCAGCTGCGAACGGCCTGAATTTTCTGCCGCCCCCGTCATAGAACTTGCCGAAGAATTCGACATAGGTCAGACGGTTTGTATGAACATACGCGCCCAGCGCGTTGATCGCAAGGTTCAGAACATTGCCGATCAGGAATACCAGGATAAACATAACCACGCCGACGGGTCCGTCGCCGCCCATGGAGCCCATGGAATTGAAGACGGTCGCGATGACGCCGGTGGCAAGTCCGAGGGCAAGGAGTCTGGAGTAGGAGAGCACGTCGCTCAGCCAGCTCGAGATCCCGTACAGGGAATACAGGCCCTTCAGGATCCTCTTCCCCCAGTTCTTCGACTCCCTTCCGCCTGTCAGGATGATCCCGGCGGCTCCGATGATCATGAGTACCATCATCGGCTTCTGCAGGCCTGCGGAAAGCGTATTCACGCCAAGCATGTCGGACATGGTGGGCACCGTAAGGAGGTAAACCACACAGCCGATCAGCAGCAGGTACCAGAAAAGGACGTCATAGACCGCATCGAGGACCTGGCCCTTTTTCAGGTACATATATCCTTTCGCGCCAAGGCCGACAAACATGTGGATCAGCGCGATCAGGAAGCAGAAGGTCAGCATCCGCATCGGCTCATTGATCGGTTCAAACCACAGAGGCTTCAGCGCGATATCCGGACGATGGAAGAAGGTGGTCGCGATCACATTCACCGCATCTCCGAAGAAGGAGCCGAACATAAAGCCCCAGAAAGTCGTGGCGATTCCGCAGAGGAAGAACATCTGCATGGTCTTCTTCATGCCGCTCTCCATGGTTTTTCCGTACTTTTTCAGGATAATCCCGGTCGCGGCAAAGATAATCAGGCCGTACGCGGCATCCGAAAGCATCATGCCGAACAGGATATAATAGAAACATGCCGCGATGAAAGTGGGGTCGATCTCTCCCTTTCCAGGCATCGAGTAACTCTCCGTAACTCCTTCCAGCGGCGCCGCAAAGGCGTTGTTGGAAAGCAGTACCGGGGGCGTGTCCTTCTTCCCGGGATCCTTCAGAGTGACATCGACATCATAGCGGCTCTCCAGCTTGTCCTTCACCTCCAGGGCCCGGTTCTCCGGTATATAGCCCGCAAGGAAGAAGACGCGCTTTGACTGAAGCAGCTCCGATATAACGGAATATTTTTCCGCGCGGAGCGTGAAATAATCCGACGCAAAGCGGATCTCATCGCGGGACCGGGCCAGTTCTTCAAAACGGGTCCGGATCTTTTCCAGTTCCTTCTGAGCGTCCGCGATCTGCCGGTCGATCTCCTTCACCCGGTCCGCGGGATTCATATCGGACAGCGGAGGCGCCGCGAATCCCATCTTCCGGAGGGCTTCCTGCACCGCAGGGGCGTCCTTCTTCTCGCATACGGCAAAAAGGCAGGTCTGCGTCGCGTCTGAATATACAATATCCGCGTCAAATATCTCTGTGCCCGAGAGCCGTTTTAATTCGGTATAGAAGCTCTCCCTGCTGTAATCAGAGGGAAGCGTACCGATGAAGACCGCCGTCTTCTCCGTCTCCTTCAGGCTCAGCGGGATGTCAAACTTCATCCACGGTTCAAGCGCTTTTTTCTGGTCCGTGAGTTTGGGGATTCCGGATATGATATCCGCCTGCTGTTTATCCAGGCTGATGACATCATAACAGACGTCAAGAATCTCATCCCTCCGGTCCATGAGTTTCTCAAACTCCGCTCTTGACAGCTCCTTCCGCCCTTCAAGGCTGGACAAAAGTCCGGTCTTCTCCGGAACATTCCGCTTCAGGATGGCCAGAGCTTCCTCTGCCCGGTCCGCATTCTTCAGGAACACCTGCTGTTCCTTTGACTTATCCCGTTTTCTGAAGACATCATCTTCTTTGCGTCTGATCGAGATCTCAACCGCGCCCAGCACCTGCAGATATTCCAAAACAGCCTTCCGGTCTCTCTTCAGCGCGATGACCTGAATGCGTTTCATAGGAACTACAGACATAGGCTTATACTCTCCTTTCCGGCAGCGCACGCTGCCTTTCTTCCGCCTGCACCGGCAGGCTCTTCAGGGGGTTCTCCCACTGTCATTCAGCCACAAGTTTCAGAAGAGCGTCAACTGTTTCCTTCTGCTTTTTTGCAGCGGCTTCCTTCAGTTTCCTGACGGCGTTCTCAGTCTCCTGGGACTGCTCAGCCACCAGTTCCTCCTGTTTCTTCCGGGCATCCTCAAGGGCCTTGGCGGCAGCCTTGTTTGCAGCCGCGACAGCCTCTCTGATCAGTTTCGCAGCGTCTTCCTTTGTCTGAGATGCGAGACCATGCGCCTCGTTGAGGGCAGTCCTCTCCGCGTCGGCAGTCTCTTTTTCCACCGCACGGATCGCATCTATCGTACTTTTGGCCAATCTGGTCACCCCCTTTGTGATGTATAAACAGTCTTTCCAATTCTATCATACAGCCGAAATGCCGTCAACGAAGCGAAAAAGGAAAATCCGGGCAGCGGGACCGGATAAATCCTGTCCCCGCTGTCCGGATCTGACTTATGCAAACTGTTTTAATGCCGGTAAAGAGTATCCTGGCCGAGTACGTTAACCAGACGGATCAGGGCCGCCGCGGCTGACAGCAGATGGTCGAAACGCTTCCGTCTCATCTTCCACTTTCTCTGCCGCTCTTTCTTCGCCTTCTTTTTCTCCGTCTCTTTTTTCAGGATCATCATAGCCTCTCTCCCGTCACGGATTCACTTCCGCCACGACCTCCGCCTCGTTTGACAGCAGCTGCGAGAGCTCCTGGATCATCTCCTCATCCTTCAGGCGGAACTTAATCTCAACACGTCTGGAGGCATTGGCATCCTCCATTCCGTTCTCGTCCAGTACCAGATTCGACGAAGACCGTCCGTTTGTAGTCAGCTTCTCCGACAGTTCCCGGCTCTGGTCCTCTGACAGGAAGCTGCCGCTGATATTCAGCAGGTACTCGGCCACGGCCCGGGCCCTGTTCTGGGAAAGCTCCAGATTGGACATATATCCGCCGGTGGAATCCGTGTATCCGTCGATGATGACTTCAGCCACATAATCCACATAATCAGGTGAAAGAAGAACGCTGCAATAGGTCGGCAGAGCCTGGGACAGGATCGCCACGCCCTCATCCTTCAGTTCCGCTTCATTATAGTCAAACAGTACATTGGACTGGAGCACGATCGCTCCGGTCTGCGCGTCGATCGACACGCCGATATCCTTCGCCTCAAACTCCTGGCGCAGGGAAGCGATCAGGTTCGCCTTAACGCCGATGATCTGGTCGATCCTCGCCTGCTGCTGGTTCAGCAGCTCCTGGCTTGCGGCAAGCTGCTGGTTCCTGTCATCCAGCTGCGCCTGGCTGGACGCAAGCTGCTCATCCCGAGCAGCCAGTTCCGCGTCCTTCGCGGCAAGGGCTGCGTCCCTGGATGCGAGTTCATCATTCCTTGCAGCCAGTTCCGACTCCTGCTGAAGCAGCTGCTGCCTCGCGGCTTCCAGCTCGTCCTGCTGCGTCTTAAGCTGCGCCGCCTGGGCTTCCAGCGCGGTCTGAAGATCCGTCAGGGTCAGAGACTGCGCTTCGATCTCCGATTCCCGCTGATTCAGCTCGACCTGGGTCTGCTCCAGCTCATCCTGGGTCTGAAGCCTGGTGGCCTGCTCTGCCAGCTTGTCATTATAATTCTTCTGCGCCTGCATCAGGCAGACAGCCATGATCAGGACAAACAGGAGAAGCAGGCCGGACATCATGTCGGAATAAGACCGCCATACATTATGGCCGGACTCATCGTTCATCCTCCTGCGGTTTACTATCTTCACGCGATAACCCCCTTTTTATGCTCCCCTGCGCTCCGGGCTTTTCCCCGGGAGCTGCTGCCGGCAGCCGGTCATGCCGTCTGTGCTCCCCTGCGCTCCGGGCTTTTCTGCCCGCCGGGGCGCTCCGCCTGCGGCTGTTCCACGCTCCCCTGTCAGCCGAACAGTCCTCTTCGTTTCGGCGGCTCCTTTGCAGCTTCATCCCTCGCGATGTCACGCTGCGCCTGTTCCTCCATCAGCCGGACAAGCGTCTGCAGCTGCTGGTTGGTCTGTTCTCTCTCTTCCTTCTCCCTCTTTGTGGAGAGTTCTTCGAGACGGTCGGTGACTTCCTTCAGGGACAGCTGCGTGCTGTCTGTCAGCTGCTTCATGCGGGCCAGGACCTGGGTCATGTAGTCCGTGAACTCGCGCAGATTCTCCTGCTGCTGCTTCTGTTCCTCGGCAAGCATATTCTGCGAGGTCTGCAGCTGTTCCAGATAGCTGCTTACGGTCTTCACATATTCGTTCTGGGACTTCTGCGCCTCCTGCAGGGAGGTAACAGTCAGATCATTCATCTTGGAGATCTGATCCGTCATGCGGATATTCGCGTCGTTCATAACCGAAAGGCCTTCCGCGAGATCATCGTTGTCTGCCTGTACCAGGGCAAGGCTTCTGGTATAGCGTTCATTCGCCTCGCTCAGTTCCATCATCTTCCCTGCGATCTCCCCGTTCATCTCACTGAGGTGATCCATCTGCTGCGTCATGCGCAGGTTCAGGTCGCTGGTCCGGGCGATGTCGTTCATGGCAGCCTGCATGTCAGATACAAACTGGGCAAGCTTCTGCTCCTGCTCGTTCATGGCGGACAGGGCTCTGACCACCACATCGGAGGATGCCTCCATGGCCTCCGACATGCGCTGTTCTCCTTCGAGAACGTCCGCCTGGTACTTCGCCTCGCTCTCCTGCATGAACTTCAGGTGCTCTCTCTGGGACTGGTTCGTCTCGCCGAGTACCTTGCGCATCTCGATAAACTCCGAGAAAAACTCCTGCTTCATCGTCCGGGCGATCCGCTCGGAGATATTCTCCAGCAGGCGTTCCTGGTTCATGGTAACCGTCTGCGAGAAGTCATCCATCGTATGATCCAGGTGCTCGATCATCGGGGAAATGTTGTTGGAAAGGCTCTGCGCCACCTGCTCCGCCAGATCCTTCTGCATCTGCTGCATCAGCTTGGTCTGCGTGTTCTGATTGGCGATAACATGGTTCATGGCCGTCGCGTCAGTCGGCGGCACCGCGCAGGTATAATAGGTATCCAGAAATCTGTCCAGACTCTCCGATACACTGGTAAGCGCCCCTCTCAGCCAGTACTGGAAAGCCAGCGAAAGGCTCAGGCCGTAGATGGAAGTTACAAAAGCAACCTTAATGCCGTCGATCAGGGACTCAACCGAGCTTGACATGGCCTCGTAGCTGTTCGGATTAAAACCGCGCAGGCCAAGAACCAGTCCGAGAAAGGTGCCGAGGATGCCGAGCGAAGTCAGAATATCCGGGATCATCTCGACCAGACGCCTGTGCGTATAGTTGTTGATCTCATATTCTCCGATATAATCGCCGATGTCCGTGGGACTGTTCGTCTTATGCAGATATCTCAGATATTCCTGGTATTTCTCGTCCAGATAGGGAACCGAAAACAGAGTTGAACCCTGGCTTGTTATGGTGGACATGGCTCCTCCGGAGGAAGCCAGATTCTGCAGCCTGTCCGATGCCCGGTCAAGCCCGCGCCTGGTCTGTCCCATCCTGCGGAACCCGAAAAACAGGCCGCCCAGGATGATCATGACCATCACCGCCAGGAATCCCAGATTGAAAAAGATGTTGAACATGCTTGCGTCCAGTGTCAGGTATGTGATCAGGATACACACACCTGCCGCGAGCAGCCCGACAACAAGATTGGAAACTTTTCTCATGATCCTACCCCTTATTGTACTTAAACTCAGATGCGAACCGGTCTTTCTCATCCCCCGGCCGGCCCGCTGTCCCCGGTGCTTTACCCGCACCAACAGAAATCGTCAAAGGACGATTTGAAGCTATTATACACCATGTTGCGGATTCATGTATTAATTTTTCATAAAAAAGTTACTATTCACAGCCAAAAAGCCGCAGCGGTTTTCCGCTGCGGCTGATGGTATGCTGTATTATGATGCTTTCTCCCAATCAGGACCAGTATCTCATATACTTGATCGGAACTCCCGTATGGGTAATCGAGGTGACCTTGATGCCGGTCTGGGAATTGACCGCATGTACAACCTCGTCGTTCCCGATATAGATAGCTACGTGGGAAGAATATCCGCTGGCTCCGTAGAACACAAGGTCGCCGGGCTGAAGGTCTGACTTCGATACAGAATAACCGCTGGTATAGCCGCTGTTGATCTGTGCCTGGGACGGACCCTTCATCTGCTCGTTCGCAGTGCGGAGCAGGGAGATTCCGAAATGCTTGAATACTGCAAAGGCAAAACCGGAGCAGTCGGCGCCGTTCGTCAGACTGGTTCCGCCGTATACATACGGATTGCCCACAAACTGAACAGCGTATTCCGCGATGTCCGCGCCTGTTGTATCGCCGTAATCGACAACATCCTCTTCAACGGCCGCAGGGCTGAGGTCATCGCCTTCCTTGGCAACCGCGCTTCCGCCTCTGACGCCTTCCGCGTCCACATAGTAGCCGTCGACATAATCGTCCGTCACCACGCGGAAATCGGAACCCACATAATAATGCTGCATCTGATATGTAACCCAGCGGTTCTTTGCGGCTTTTCCGTTCTTCTTTAAGAAATACTTGTATCCGTCAACTTCATCCTTTACAAGGGTCTTGCGGGCCATGCGTCCGTCGCTTCCGAAATAATAAAGGGAAGATCCGATCCTTGTAAGTCCGGTCGCAAGCTCGCCGTCTTCATCAGCGTAATACTTATCGGAACCGATGGTCACCCAGCCTTCCTCGGCCTCACCGGTCTTTGTATCAAAGCAGTAGAGACTGCCGTCTGACATCTTCACGATTCCGGTCTGCATGATCCCGTTCATATCGAAGTAATAATATGAGCCGTCGATCTCAGTCAGTCCGGTTGCATAGACTCCGCCGCTCTCATACTTCATGCCGCCCGATGCTTTAACCCAGTCAGCCTTCGCTGATACCGGAGCCAGCGTCAGTACGAGCGCCGCGAGAAATACTGTGAAGGTCAGTTTCCGTTTCATAAAAGCCTCCCACCGCTTAAAGAATTTTTAAAAAATTCGAGTTAATTGCCTGATAAGATCTGACAATTTTAATTACGATTTTATTACATTTGTTTAAATTTTACTCGCATCCCAAAACACTGTCAAGAAAGAAAATCAGGAAAGGGGAATTTCATGAAAAATGCACTTTCTTGACGCGGGAATCCGCTTGGAATATCATAGAAAACGACAATGAAAAGATACCCCATATTGTATATCCGCCCGGATGTTTATACAAATCGGGCGGGGTCTGTTCAGGGGTTCCTATTCACGGCCTTCCGCACATCAGGCCACCGCCCATCCGTGCTGCGCACGTATGACGCATCTTCGATGCTTCTGTCGGAG
>DGHP01000062.1:0-1918 GCA_002392705.1 Lachnospiraceae bacterium UBA3845
TCCAGAATGTCGCTTCCGGCGGCGAACTGTCCCGCATCATGCTGGCGATCAAGACCGTGATGGCTGAAAAGGACGGGATCGAAGCCCTGATTTTCGATGAGATAGATACCGGGATCAGCGGCAGGACCGCGCAGAAGGTCGCGGAGAAGATGGCACAGCTCTCATCGGGCTGCCAGGTGATCGCAATCACCCATCTGGCACAGATCGCGGCCATGGCGGACCACCATTTCCTGATAGAGAAGTATGTCGAGGACGGCATGACCCATACGGGAGTGAGGGGGCTGAACGAAGAGGAGCAGACGGAGGAGCTGGCCCGGATTCTGTCCGGAACCCTCGTCACGGATGCGGTGCGCAGCAGCGCTGAGGAGATGAAGCGGCTTGCTTATGAATATAAGGAAAGCTGCCGAAGATAAGCTGAAGCTGCCTTCATTGAGGTCCGCAGAAAAACAGGCGGATTTCAGGGAGCAGAAGAAACTGCGTTTTTCAGTGCCCGGGCTGGATCCGGGACAGAAAAGGCCCGCGGGAGCTCCGCAGGCCTTCTGTTTTTCATCACGGGATCTGAAAGCTGCTCTTATCCCATGACAGCAGTCACATGATATACTTTCTTTCCTTCTTCGAAGGGGATGACGGTTCCTTCGATCTTCTTTCCGTCCACGACCAGTTCCCGGATGCCTTTTTCCACATGGTCCGGATTCTCAACCGTGATGTGGTAGACGGCTCCGCGGAAGAGACGGTCAACCGTGAACGTGCCGAAATCCTTCGGGACGCAGGGATTGACGCTCAGGCCGTTGTATTCGGGACGGATGCCCAGGATAAACTGGGAAATGTTGACGAAGGTCCAGGCCGCTGTTCCGGTCAGCCAGCTGTTCTTGCCCTGACCGAAGTATCGGGCGTCTTTCCCCGCAACCATCTGGCTGTAAACATATGGTTCGGTGCAGTGGATCTCAGAGATATCCTCGATGTAGGCCGGGCAGGTCTTCCTGTAGATGTCAAAGGCCCTGTCTCCGTGCCCGACGACGGTCTCCGCGATGGATACCCAGGGGTTGTTGTGGCAGAAGATACCGCCGTTCTCTTTATATCCCGGCGGATAGGAAGAGATCTCGCCCAGGTTCAGATGATATTTTGTATAGGACGGCTGAAGAATCATGATGCCGTACTTTGTGTCAAGATATTTTTCGACGGAGGCCAGCGCCTTCTGCGCTTTTCCTTCTTTCACGCCGATTCCGGCAAGGACGCAGAAGCCCTGCGGCTCGATGAAGATCTTTCCCTCCTCGCAGTCCTTCGAACCGACCTTTTCGCCGTTTGCGTCATAGGCGCGGACAAACCATTCGCCGTCCCAGCCGGCGGTAAGGGCCGCGTCATACATCGCCCTGATTTCCGCTTCAGCCTGGGCAGCCTTCTCTTCAAGGCCTCTCATCAGGCAGATCTTCCGGTATTCTTCCCCGTAGCGCACGAACATGCCGGCGATGAAGACCGACTCGGCGACGGGACCTTCGGAGGGACCGGTGGTCTGGAAGGATTCGCCGGGCGTATCCGAGAAGCAGTTGAGGTTCAGGCAGTCGTTCCAGTCGGCGCGCCCGATCTGGGGCAGGCCGTGGGGGCCCTTGTGATTGACGATATAGTCAAAGGACCTGGTAAGGTGCTCAAAGAGCGGGACACAGGTGGATTCATCGTTGTCAAAGGGGACCGGTTCATCCAGAATGCTGAAATCCCCTGTCTCACGGATATAGGCGCTGGTTCCGGCGATCAGCCAGAGCGGATCGTCGTTGAAGCCGGATCCGATGTCCGCGTTGCCTCTCTTGGTCAGCGGCTGGTACTGATGATAGGCAGAGCCGTCCGCGAACTGGGTGGAGGCGATGTCGATAATGCGCTCCCTTGCTTTTTCGGGAATCAGGTGGACAAAGCCCAGCAGATCCTG
>DGHP01000062.1:2027-15464 GCA_002392705.1 Lachnospiraceae bacterium UBA3845
TTGAAGGTGACCATGCACTGGTACTGATTCCAGATATTAACCATGCGGTTCACTTTCTCATCGCTGCTCTTAACCGTGTAGCGGGACAGAAGATCCGTCCAGTAGTCCTTAAGCTCTGAGAAGGCCCTCTCAACGTCTTCCTCCGTCTGATATCTGTTCAGGATCGCGAGGGCGGGCTTTTTATTGATGATGCCCGGTGCTTCCCATTTCTCATCCTTCGGGTTTTCCGCGTAGCCGAGAACGAAGACGAAGCTCTTCTCCGCGCCCGGTTCCAGACTGATGTTCAGCTGGTGGGATGCGATCGGGTACCATCCGCTGGCGACAGAGTTCGTGCAGCCGCCTTCCATGACCGCCTTCGGCGAGGACGCGGGATTATAGGTTCCGATAAAAGCATCGCGGCTGGTGTCGAAAGCTGCCGGCTGCGCGTTAACGGAGAAGAAGGAATAGTGATTCCTGCGCTCTCTGTACTCTGTCTTATGATAAATGGTGGAACCGATGACTTCGACCTCGCCCGTGGAGAGGTTTCTCTGATAATTGGTCATATCGTCGAGGGCGTTCCACAGACAGAATTCCACATATGAATAGAGCGTGAAATTTTTCACCCGGTCTGATTCATTCTTCAGCTTCAGGAAGTTGATTTCGCAGGTGTCCGTGAGGGGGACAAAATTGAGAAGATCCGCGTGCAGTCCGTTTTTGGAGGACAGGAATCTGCTGTAGCCGATTCCGTGATGGCACTCATAGGAATCAAGCTCTGTCTGCGTCGGCTGCCAGCCGGGATTCCAGACAGTGCCGGCATCGCTGATGTAATAGTACTTGCCGTTGGAATCATAGGGAACGTTGTTGTAGCGGTAACGGGTGATGCGGAGCATCTTGGCGTCCTTGTAGAAGCTGTAGCCGCCGCAGGTGTTGGATACGATTGAAAAGAAATCATTGCAGCCCAGATAGTTGATCCATGGGAGTGGAGTTCTGGGCGTGGTGATGACATATTCCCGCGCATTGTCATCGTAATAGCCGAATTTCATACTGAAGTCTCCTTTGTGAATAGTAACTGTGGTTGAATACAGGCCGCCAGGCAGCCTGGCAGTGCAACAGTTAGGAAAACGATTAAGTAGTGATTTGATTGCAGTATAATCCATTTATATACTAAAATCAATCCGAAAACCGCTTTTAAAATATGTGCATTTTCAACAAATTATCAGGTTCTCAACTGTAAAAAACGTTAAAAAGATTCTTTGTTTACGAAAAAATGTGCCAGATCAGTTGCCTAAGTATCCGAAAAGGGCTATAATAACATAACGAAAACGATTTCTTAAACTTGCCCGCGATTAAGGATACCGCGGACGATGCCTGTCCATCCAGGAGGATCCCGGTTATGGTCTCTATGAAGGATATTGCCAGACAATGCAATGTTTCGGTTGCGACCGTCAGCAAAGCCCTGAACGGTTACAGCGATATCGGAAAAGAAAAGCGCGAGGAGATCCTCCAGGCCGCAAAGGCGATGGGATACTTCCCGAATTCCTCCGCAAGAGCCCTGAAAACAAACCGCACCTATAATCTTGGAATCCTGTTTTCGGACAATCTGCACAGCGGACTGACCCACGACTACTTTGCGGCGATCATAGAGAGTTTCAAGGTGACGGCGGAAGAGAAAGGCTATGATCTTACTTTCACGACCATGAACAGCACGGTCGCGAACCGGAAAATGACTTATTACGAACACTGCCGCTACAGAGGCCTGGACGGCGTGGTGATCGCGAATATTGATTTTGACGCGCCGGAAGTGACCGAGCTTGTAAGATCCTCCCTTCCGGTGGTTACGATCGATTATGTATTTGACGGCAGAATTGCGGTCGTTTCCGACAATGTGGGCGGCATGAAGGCGCTGACGGACTATGTGTGCAGGATGGGCCACAGGAAGATCGCCTATATTCACGGTGACAATACTTCCGTTACGAGAGACAGGCTTTCCGTTTTTTACCGCACCATGGACAGCTATATGATCAAGGTGCCGGACGTCTATGTCCTGCCCTCAAGGTACCGCGACGTAGCCACGACCGCGCAGCGCACCCGGGAGCTTCTGAGCCTGAAGGACAGGCCGGACTGCATTCTCTTCCCGGATGATTTCTCTGCGGTCGGCGGCATCAATGAAATCCGTGAAGCCGGCCTCAGGATTCCGGAAGACATCTCGGTGGCCGGCTTTGACGGAATCGAGATATCCCGCTTCCTGTCGCCGAAGCTGACGACGCTCAGACAGGATTCCGAAACCATAGGAATCAGAGCGGCTGAGTCCCTGATCTCCCTGATCGAGAGCCCGAAGACGACCCTGATCGAAAAGATCACCGTGCCGGGAGAACTGGTGGAGGGTGAGTCAGTCAGGAATATGAAGGATGCCTGAAGGGAGCTGCTGAAGGAAACGGCAGCACTGAGGCGCTTCTGTACGGCGGAAGGCACGGTCCGCGGACTGCATCCTTAATAAAAGCGGACGGAAAGCGGACCGCGGCGAGAATAGAACTTTTAAAATAACAGGAACTATGATAAGATGATGGCAATTGAAAATCTGCAGCGGATTGTGCCTCCTCTTACGGAATGGTTTCGCGCATTCGCGAGGGAACTTCCATGGAGGTCGGATCCGCTGCCTTATTATGTCTGGATTTCGGAGATTATGCTCCAGCAGACCAGGGTGGAGGCAGTAAAGCCTTACTACAGGCGCTTTATCGAAGCGCTCCCGGATGTGAGGGCGCTCGCGGACTGCCCCGAGGAAAAGCTTTTCAAGCTCTGGGAGGGACTCGGCTATTACAGCCGTGCCCGGAACCTGAAAAGAGCCGCGCAGGAGATGGTCCGTTCCTTTGGCGGCGAGATTCCGGGGGATTATGAAGCGCTTCTGTCCCTGCCGGGGATCGGCTCCTACACAGCCGGAGCCATCGCGTCCATCGCCTTCCACATCCCTGTGAGCGCGGTGGACGGGAATGTGCTTCGTGTGGCGTCAAGGCTGACCGGGAGTGAAGAATGCATCGATGAGCCGCGGGTAAAACGCTTCTGGGAGGAACGCCTGACCTGTCTGATCCGGGACAGCGGCACAGACAGCGGCCTGTTCAACCAGGCTATGATGGAGGTCGGCGCCCTGGTCTGTCTTCCGGGCGGGAGACCGGCCTGCGGAGCCTGCCCGCTCGCAGCCTGCTGCAGAGCCTTCAGGGACGGGACATGGGAGCGGATTCCCGTGCGCAGGAAGAAGAAAGCGCGCAGGATCGAGGAACGCACGGTTCTGCTTGTGCGGGACGCGGTGAGCACGCTTCTTCATAAACGGGAGGACAGGGGACTTCTTGCCGGACTCTGGGAACTTCCGAATCTGGAAGGGAGCCTTAATGAGGGGCAGGTCATGGAGTACTGCCAGAAGCTTGGCCTGAAGGCAGTGCAGATCCATCCCCTTCCTGAGGCAAAGCACATTTTCACCCATGTGGAGTGGCATATGCGGGGGTTTCTCCTTCTGGTGGAAGATATGCAGGAAGCCCGGCAGTCCGGACAGCTTGAGGAAAACCGCTTCCTGGCGGCCGGTACGGAGCTGATCGGGGAGAGATATCCCATTCCCTCCGCCTTCCGGCCTTATATGGACTTCCTCGGTCTGCGGATCGGCTCCGAAGCCCCTGCATTAAATCCGCCGGCGGCGGAGATTATTCCGGAAGGGAGACAGTCCCTGTCCGGTGAATACAGAGAAAACAGAGGTTGACTGATATGAAAATACTGAGTGTCGCGGTTCCGTGCTATAATTCTTCTGCCTATATGGAAAAATGCATAAAATCGCTTCTTCCGGGCGGGGAAGATATCGAGATCCTCCTGGTGGACGACGGTTCCCAGAAGGACAATACACTTGAGATCGCGCAGCGCTATGAATCCGAATATCCCGGTGTCGTCCGGGCGATCCATCAGAATAACAAAGGGCACGGCGGCGCAGTCAATACAGGGCTTCGAGAGGCGTCCGGCCTTTATTTCAAGGTGGTGGATTCGGACGACTGGGTGGAGGAGAAGGCGCTGATCAAGATAATCCGCAGGCTGAAGCTGCTGGAGGAGAGAGAGACGCCGGTGGACATGTTCCTTGCCAATTTTATCTATGACCGGGAAGGCGTGTTCCACAAAAATGTAATGCAGTTCCGCCGGGCATTTCCGCAGAACCGGATTATCTCCTGGGATGATATGGGGCATATGAAGCAGACCCAGTACATCCTGATGCACAATATTATCTACAGGACCGGGGTTCTGAGAAAGTGCGGAATGAAGCTGCCGGAGCATACCTTCTATGTGGATAATATTTTCGCTTTCCAGCCGCTGCCGCACTGCGAGAAATTCTATTACATGGATGTCAACCTGTATCATTATATGATCGGCAGGGATGACCAGTCGGTCAATGAGAAGGTGATGCTCGGCAGGATCGACCAGCAGATCCGCGTGAACAAGATCATGATTGATCTGTTCGCGTCGCAGAACTGGAGCGGGCTGGACAAGAATGTACGCAAATATATGTTCATCTACCTGAACAAGATCATGACGGTAACGTCCGTGATGCTGCTGGTAGGAGGAACCGCGGAGGATTATGAGAAGAAGGGCGAGCTGTGGAGCTACGCAAAGAGGAGGGATTACAAGCTCTACTACAGACTCAGGATGTCCCTGCTTGGGGTTATGACCAATCTTCCCACCAGGCTCGGAAAAAAGACCACGGTACGCGGATACAGGCTGATCCGCCATGTGATTCATTTTAATTAAGGGAAACGCAGACTTGAAAAGGAGCACAGATTGCTATGGAGACACAGGGAAAGAATTTCATCGAACAGATCATTGACAAAGATCTCGAGGAGGGAAGAGCGGAGGCCGTCATGACCCGTTTCCCGCCGGAGCCGAACGGGTATCTGCATATCGGACACGCGAAGTCGATTCTGCTCAATTACGGCCTGGCGCAGGAGTACCACGGCAAGTTCAACCTGCGTTTCGATGACACGAATCCGACGAAGGAGAAGAGTGAATTCGTCGAATCCATTAAAAATGACGTCAAGTGGCTGGGGGCGGATTATGAGGACCGTCTCTTCTTCGCTTCCGATTATTTTGAGCAGATGTATGAGGCTGCGGTAAAACTGATTAAAAAAGGCAAGGCCTTCGTCTGTGACCTGACTGCAGAGCAGATCCGGGAGTACCGCGGCACCCTGACGGAAGCGGGCAAGGACAGCCCTTACCGGAACCGCTCCGTGGAGGAGAACCTGGAGCTGTTCGAGAATATGAAGAAGGGCCTGTATGAGGACGGGGCGAAGGTACTGCGCGCGAAGATCGATATGGCCTCCTCCAATATGAATATGCGCGACCCCGTGATCTACCGCATCGCCCATGTTCCGCACGAGAATACCGGAGATAAATGGTGCATTTACCCCATGTATGATTTCGCGCATCCGATCGAGGACGCGATCGAGGGCGTGTCCCACTCGATCTGCACTCTGGAGTTTGAGGACCACAGACCTCTGTACGACTGGGTCGTGAGGGAGCTGGAGTACCCGCATCCGCCCAGACAGATCGAATTTGCCAAGATGTATCTGACCAATGTCGTAACAGGAAAGCGCTATATCAAGAAACTGGTCGAGGACGGTATCGTGGACGGCTGGGATGACCCGCGCCTTGTTTCCATATCGGGCTTAAGACGCAGGGGCTATACCCCCGAAGCGATCCGCATGTTTGTGGAACTGTCCGGCATCTCCAAGGCACAGTCCTCCTCCGACTACGCGATGCTGGAATACTGCATCCGCGAGGACTTAAAGCTTAAGAGAGCCCGCGTCATGGCGGTTCTGGATCCGCTGAAGCTGGTGATCGACAATTATCCGGAAGGACAGACGGAGGAACTGGAGATCGAGAATAACCTGGAGAACCCGGAGCTTGGGAGCAGAAAGGTTCCTTTCTCAAGGGAACTGTATATCAACAGGGATGATTTCATGGAGGTGCCGGTCAGCAAGTACCGCAGACTGTACCCGGGCAATGAGGTCCGTCTCATGAATGCCTATCTTGTGACCTGCACATCCTGTGAGAAGGATGAAGAAGGCAATGTCACGCTCGTACACTGCACATATGATCCCGAGACGCGCGGCGGGAACGCCCCGGACGGCCGCAAGGTGCGGGGAACGATCCACTGGGTGGCCGCAGCGACGGCGGTTCCCTGTGAGGTACGCCTGTTTGAGAATCTGGTGGACGAGGAGAAGGGCGTCTATGACAAGGATACCGGCGCGCTGAACCTGAACCCGAATTCTCTCGTTGACCTGCCGCTCTGCTATGTGGAGCCCGCGCTGAAAGGGGCGAAGGCGCCTGAGTCCTTCCAGTTTGTGAGAAGCGGATTCTTCTGCGTGGATTCAAAACTCTCCTCGGAGGATCATCTGGTCTTCAACCGGATCGTATCGCTCAAGTCTTCCTTCAGGCTTCCCGCGGGGAATTAAAGCTGCCGGTATGAACAGATTTTTTGACTGTATTTCGGATTTCATATTTGTCTCAGACCGGCCTGAGAAGGCGGAGGTTATCTTTGTGCCCGGCGGCGATTATCCGGACTGCGCCGTCAGGGCTGCCGGTCTTTACAGGGAAGGCTTTGCACCTTTCGTGCTTCCGAGCGGATGTTTCAGCAAGCTGACCGGCCGCTTTACAAAGGATCCGCGCTTTGGTACGGAATGGGAATATCTCCGGCAGATTCTGCTGGCCGGGGGAGTCCCGGACAGCGCGATTCTGAAGGAGGACCGGGCGACCTTCACCTGGGAGAACGCGATCTTTTCCCGGAAAGTCCTTGAGGAGCGCGGCCTTCTTCCGAAGACGGCGATACTGGTCTGCCAGGCTTTCCACGCCAGACGCTGCCTGATGTACTATCAGCAGCAGTTTCCTGAGACGAGGCTTCTGGTCTGCCCGGTCGAGACGAAGGCGATCGCGAAGGACAACTGGTTTCTGGATGAGGATAAAATCGATGTTGTGCTCGGTGAGATGGAGCGATGCGGAGGCCAGTTTCATGAGATCATGAAAGACAGGCTGAAGGAGGGAAGATGATACGACTGATCGCGTCCGACCTTGACGATACCCTGCTTCCAGAGGGGACTTCCGACCTGAATCCGGAATACTTTGAACTGATCCGGGCGCTTCATAAGAAGGGGATCCTCTTTACCGCAGCCAGCGGAAGACACTATAACAGCATGAAGCGGCTGCTCGCTCCGGTGAAGGAGGAACTGATCTTTCTCTGCGGGAACGGCACCTGTGTGGTCCGGCAGGACAGGCTGATGGACCTGCGGGAGCTGGACCGGGAGCTGTATGCAGAGCTGCTTCAGACTTTCCATGCCCTGGACCCGGGCATTGTCCTGGTGGACCAGCCGGACAGAAGCTGGTCGGATGAGCCGGACAGGGAAGCGCTGGACCGGCTGATGAGCGGCTACGGGCTGGATGTGCTGTATACGGAAGATCTTGCTTCCCTTGAGGGGCCGGTTCTGAAGATTGCCCTCCATGCGGCGGGCGACGCCGCCCTGGCAGCGGGTCCGGTCAGGGAGAAGTTCGGACAGAGAGCGAATGTGATGGCGGCAGGCAGCAAATGGGTGGACGTGGTCCCGAAGGGAACTGACAAGGGCAGTTCTCTCTCCGCGATCCAGAAGCAGCTGGGAATCCTGCCGGAAGAAACCATGGTATTCGGCGACAATGAGAATGATATCGGAATGCTGAAGCTGGCAGGCGAGAGTTATGCCGTAGGAAATGCGCGTCCCAGCGTAAAGGAAGCAGCAGCTCACGTGATCGGGGACATGAGGGAGGATTCTGTCCTGAAGGTTCTGAGGAGCCTGCTCTGAGCCGGGATGCGCTATGCGGCATTCTGCGGAATACAGTGCGCAGGGCAGCAAAACTGCCAGTCGGAATATGCGGGCGGTCTGATGTGCGGAGGCCGTGAACGGAGCAGCAAAGATGCAGCAGATCAGGAGTTCCGGGAGGAGTGAAAGATGGCGGACGCAGCTGTTTTGATATATCATATGAAAGAAGACCGCATGCGCCGGCTTAAGGAAGTCTGCAGCAGCATGGGCATCCGCGCTGTCCCTGTGGACAGAGAGGCGGAACGGGCCCCTGTCGGGCTGCTTTCGGGAATGCTGGATCCCGTGAAGCTTGCCCGGAGCGCGTCCGGGCAGATGCAGGAAAACCGCGGTCCGAAAGAGATCGATGAAGAGATGATCGTGATGGCGGGATTTACAGAGCAGCTTTTTAACAGCTTTCTGGACCGCCTGAAGGAAAAGACGCTGCGGATCGATCTGAAAGCGGTGCAGACGGAGACGAATCTTTACTGGAGCGGGGAGATGCTGCAGGCTGAGCTGAAGAGGGAGCGCGAGCTTTACCGGAACATGATGCATATGAACAGTCCTGCCCGGCCGCTTTGAGATTCAGAAAGTTGAGGACGCTTATGTTCCGTGAGATGAGAAGAAAGAAGCAGCAGATCAGTGAGGAGGAATGTATCCGTCTTCTTCAGACGGCAAAAAGAGGAATTCTTTCTGTGTCGGGGGATGACGGTTATCCCTACGGCGTGCCGATGGATTTTGTGTACGGGGACGGGAAGATTATCTTCCACTGCGCGAAAAGCGGTCACAAGCTCGACGCGGTCCGCAGGCTGGATAAAGTATCCTTCTGTGTGCTGAGTGAAGGGATTCCGGAGGAAAATGACTGGTGGTATCACTTTACGAGCGTGATTGTGTTCGGCAGGATTTCGGAAGAGAAGGATCCTGAAGAGAAGAACAGGTATCTGAGGCTTCTGGGCAGAAAATATATGCCATCGGAAGAAGTCATGGAGGAGGACCTGAAAAAGAACGGCCCTGCTGCCTGCGTGCTGGTTCTCAGAATCGAATGCATGACGGGGAAAAAGGTCAGGGAGAAGTGATAACGGCAAAGAGCCTGCGCTGATGCGCAGGCTCTCCCTGTTTATATGGTCATTATTCACGGTCCTCCACATATCAGGCTGCACACATATTCCGCCTGGCAGCTTTGCTGCCTGAGCACAACAGCGCACAGAGCGGATCATCCGTAATGCACACATATGCCGCCTTGAGCGCATTACGCGCAGTCTTCCCGGACTGGCGAGGAGTCTGCGCCGCCAGGTCAGCTGTCATCGCGCGAAAATCAATGGGAGAAGATAGTGCCGGATTGTCCCCAGAATCAGGAGATGTCCCGGGTAGAAACAGTAAAAGAGATATTTGAGCCCCCGGCCCCGCTTCCCGTTGTAAAGGAAACAGAGGATAAAGGAGAGGGGCGCCCAGGTCTCCCAGGCGATGGCTGCCGCGCCGCCTGCACATTCATAGAAGCGGTGTTCATGCAGAAGATACAGGACCGCGATCAGAAATACCCCTTTATAGTTGTAGTCCGTCATCATGGCTCTGGCAAGCATCATGCCGGAGGCAAGGCAGAGGTACTGCAGGCAGGGTCTTTCTTTCAGAAGATCCATCATCCAGATGACCAGAAGTCCGATCAGAAGGGTGAAATAGACATTCTGCTTCTGCCAGTAGATATAGCTGGGCTTCAGGCAGTAATCAAAGGGGAATTCGGAGATAAGGGCAAAAAGGAAGAGTCTCCGGGCGTAACGCAGCCTGTTCCGTGTATGGAAAAAACCTTCCACGATAAGAAAGCAGAAAATCGGGAAGGCGAGCCGGCCGACGCCGCGCATCAGGCTGTAGAGAGCCTTCAGCTGTCTGTACAGGTCAGGGCTGGTGCTCACGGACATATGCCGCAGGACGGAAGAGACGACAGAGGCGCCGGCGTGGTCGATCAGCATAATGACGATCGCGAAAGTCTTCAGCATGGTACCGCTGAACCCGTACTCTGATCCCACGAAGCCCCTGTACAGTTTCATATCCAGACTGTCCGACGCGGGGGAAGCATTAGTTATAGTCGTTCCTTTTTTCATTTTGCTCAAAAATTCCTTTGTTCTGGAGAAAAAATGCATATTCCTTCTGCCGTGATTTTATCACCGGAATGCAGGAAATGCCATACCTTTGTGTAAAATGCCTAAAAGTTCCTGTCATTCTTTGGGGAAAACCCCCAGTAGACGGGCTTCCGTTAAAATGCTAATATATGAGCCAGATAAACGTTTAACTTTTTTTCGGTTAGGGCATATTAACCAGATTAAGAGTCGCGAACTAACTTGTTCAGCCAGGGAGGTGCTGCATTATGAAAGAGTTTATGGGGCAGGATTTTCTGCTTGAGACCGAAACCGCCAGTCATCTGTATCATGATTTTTCAGAAAAACTGCCGTTGATTGACTATCATTGCCATCTGAGTCCGAAGGAGATCTACGAGGACAGAAGGTTCTCGAATATTTCCGACGTGTGGTTCGGAGGCGAGCAGCCGGACGGAAGCTATTACGGGGACCATTATAAGTGGAGACTGATGCGTTCGAACGCCATCCCGGAGCAGGAGATCGTAGGACGGGACGATGACTTTAAGCGTTTTTACGACTTTGCATGCACACTTGAAAAGTGCATCGGCAACCCGATGTACCACTGGTGCAACCTGGAGCTGCACAGATTCTTCGGGATCAATGAAGCGCTGAACCGCAGGAATGCCCGGGAGATCTTCGACAAGTGCAACGATATGCTCGCCAATGATCCCGACTGCACGGCCAGAGGTTTTATCCGCAAATCCAACGTCTACTATGTCGGAACTACGGATGATCCGGTTGATACGCTGGAATGGCATGAGAAGATCGCCGCTGACGACACGATGCCCTGCATCGTCCGCCCCAGCTTCCGCCCGGACAAGGCGATCAACATCACCAAGGAAGGCTTTGCGGACTATCTGCGCAGTCTTGCGAAATCTGTCGGCAAAGAAGCCCTTACCACGACGCAGGAGGTCTGCGACGCGCTGGTTGAAAGAGCCGAGTTCTTTAAGGATCACGGCTGCGTGGCTTCCGACCACGGCATTGATTATATGATGTTCCGCCCGGCCCCGATGGAGGAAGCGGACGCTGCCCTGAAGAAAGTCCTTGCCGGAGAGAAGATTACGACCGAGGAAGCAGAGAAGTTCCAGACACAGGTCATGCTGGCCCTGGGCAGAGCCTATCACAGGCTGGGCATTGTCATGGAGATCCATTACGGTGCCCTGCGCAACGGCAATGAGCGCATGTTCCGCAAGGAAGGTCCGGACACCGGATTTGACTGCGTCGCCATCACGGACAGCGGCAAGGCCCTGGTCGCCTTCATGAGCGAACTGGACAAGAACGGTGAGCTTCCGAAGACTGTCCTCTTTTCTCTGAATGAGGGAGACAATGAGATGCTTGACACCATCCTGGGTCTCTTCCAGTCGGATGAGGTTCCGGGAAAGATCCAGCACGGACCTGCCTGGTGGTTCTGCGATACCAAGAGCGGCATGGAAGAACATATGAAGTCACTTGCCAACCTCAGCGTACTCGGCAATTTCATCGGCATGCTGACCGACTCCAGGTCCTTCCTGAGCTATCCCAGACATGAATATTTCCGCAGGATTACCTGCAACTTTATCGGAAACCTCGTGGAGAACGGAGAGTATCCGGCCGATGACGAATCCCTGAAGGAGATCGTGGAAGGAATCAGCTTCCGCAACGCAAAGAGATATTTCGGGATCTGAGCATCAGGCGGCTGCATTTATAAGCGGACGGTTTTTTAAAGGGAGTATCTGCGGAAAGGGGGTGCGGGATGCCTACGATCAAGGATGTCGCAGAAGTTTCCGGATATTCCGTGTGTACGGTATCAAAAGCACTCTCCGGCAAAGGCAGCATCCGGGAGGAGACCCGGAAGAAGATCCTGGCTGTGGTGGAGGAGATCGGTTATCATCCGAACCGCCTGGCCGTCAGCCTGAAGACCGGACGGACCAATTCCCTGGCGCTGATCGTGCCGGATGTAACGAATATTTATTTTCCCAGACTGGAAAAATATGTGGAGCACTACGCCAGCCAGAAGGGCTATATGGTCTTCCTGTGCGACGCGGGCAACAGCTGCGAGAGAGAGAAGATTTTCATAGACGAGCTTTCACAGGGAAGGGTAGACGGGGTGATCGTGACGCCAAGCACACCGGAACACGGACACATCATGCGCCTTCAGGAGCTTGGAATTCCTTACGTCTATCTGAACCGCTATTTTGCCGATGATCCGGACAGATGCATCAGGATTGACAATGAGCGGGGCGCCTATGAATGCGTTTCCTATCTTCTCGACCAGGGATACAGGCGGATCGGGGCGGTTCTTCAGTCCTTTCATAATATCTCCTACCGCGAGCGTTATGAAGGAATGAAGAGAGCCTTCGCGGAGCGCGGCCTGCAGATGGACGAGGATCTGATCGTTTCTGACGCGGATGATCTGGAGAATGCCCATCATTCCATCGGCGTACTGCTGAGAAGGAAGAACAGGCCGGAGGCGGTTTTCGCCGCCAATGACATGCTTGCCCTCAGCGTCTATCAGGCCGCCTATGATGAGGGACTCCGCCTGCCGGAGGATCTGGCTGTGGTCGGATACGATGACAGTATTCTGGCCGGCAAGATTGTTCCCAGGCTGACTTCCTATTATCAGCCCGCGCGGGAATGTGCGAAAGCCGCGATCGACCGGATTATGGCAGCCATAGAAGGCAGCCCGCCTCCGGAGAACGAAATCCTCTGCGGAAGGCTGGTAGTGCGGGATTCCGCTCCGGTGAGGGCGGAGCAGAGGGTGCGGGCGATCTGAAGAAAAGTTACGATTCACGGCCGTGAATCGTTACAAAAAAGGAGCATTCGTCCCGCGGAACCGGTAAGGCAGGATGCGGGAATACATATGCAGACATTCGTCCCGCAGAACCGGTAAGGCAGAATGCGGGGCCGGATATGGAAGGAACAGCAGCCGGGCAGAAAGTTTCCGGCGTTCCTGAATCAACAATGAAGCGGACTGCGGTCCGCGGAAAGGAGCACATCATGGATCAGTTAAACTATCAGGTGCTGGAAAAGTCGGGATATCAGGGTTATATCCTGAAGGACGCGCCGGTGAAAGTCATGCAGTTCGGAGAAGGCAATTTCCTTCGCGCCTTCGTGGATTACTGGTTTGATCTTGCCAATGAGAAGGGCGTATGGAACGGCAAGGAGATGCTCGTACAGCCGATCGCCCCGGGTCTTGCGAAACTGATCAATCAGCAGGAAGGGCTCTACACCCTGTATCTGCGCGGCAGCGAGAACGGGGAGAAGGTCGACCGCAAAAGAGTGATCTCTTCTGTTGCAGGCTGCCTGAATCCCTATGAAAAAGAAGATTATGAAGCCCTGATGGAGCTGGCAAAGAGCGATGATCTGGAAGTGATCGTTTCCAACACGACGGAAGCCGGCATCCAGTATGATCCCTCCTGCAAGGCAGACGACTGTCCGCCGTCCTCCTTCCCGGCCAAGCTGACCCAGGTTCTCCTGACCCGCTGGCAGGCAGGCAAAAAGGG
>DGHP01000062.1:15577-17882 GCA_002392705.1 Lachnospiraceae bacterium UBA3845
AAGTGCGTCAACCAGTATATCGACCAGTGGGAGCTGGGGGATGATTTCCGCAGCTATGTCAATGATGAATGCATTTTCTGCGGATCCCTGGTAGACCGGATCGTACCCGGCCGTATCCGTGATCCGAAGGAAGTGGCGGCTCTGGAGGAAGAGAACGGCTACACGGACCAGCTGATCGATGTGGGCGAAGTCTTCGGCGTATGGGTCATCGAAGGACCGGAAGGCCTTGATGACAGGCTTCCTTTCAAGAAGGCCGGGATCTCGGACAAAGTGTTTGTCGTTCCGGATATGAGCCCCTACAAGAAGAGAAAGGTCCGCATCCTGAACGGCGCCCACACCGGCTTCACGCTCGGCGCTTATCTGGCAGGAAAGGACATCGTCCGCGACTGCATGGAAGACGAGAAGATCCGCGGCTTCATGAACAAGATGCTTTATGAGGAAGTGATTCCGACCCTTCCGCTGAACAAGGACGATCTGATGGCCTTTGCGTCCGCGGTGCAGGACCGCTTTAACAATCCTTTCGTGGATCACCAGCTGATGAGCATTTCCCTGAATTCCTCCTCCAAGTGGAAGGCAAGGAATATGCCGTCTTTCCTGAGCTATATCGATGAGCAGAAGGAGCTTCCGGCCTGCCTGACCATGTCCCTGGCCTTCTATATCGCCTTCTACAGCAATGATCTGCAGGAGCTGAATGAGAACGGCCTTGTTGCAAAAAGAGCGGACGGCAGCTGCTATACCATCAGCGACGACAGGTGGATTCTGGAATTCTACTGGGATAGAAAGGATCTGTCCGCGAAGGAGCTGGTGCATGACGTGCTGACCAATGAGAAGCTCTGGGACCAGGATCTGACACAGATTCCGGGACTTGAGGACGCGGTAGCGGCCGACCTTGAGATGATCCGTGAGAAAGGGGCGGAGGAAGCCTTCGCGAGCTGCTTATGAATAGTATAAGAATAACAGAGTCTGATAATGTCGCGGTTGCTCTTCACCCCATAGCGGCGGGGGAAGCCATTGATGCCGTGGGCGGCGCTCTGAAAGCCTCCGAGGAGATCCCCCAGGGGCACAAGGTCGCCCTCGGGCCGATCAGGGAAGGGGATCCGATCATAAAGTACGGTTTCTCCATCGGCCACGCCACGGAAGAAATCAGCGCCGGCAGATGGGTGCATACGCACAACGTAAAGACCAATCTGTCCGGAGAGGTGGAGTACAGCTATCATCCCTGCCTCAGCTGGCCCGAGAAGGCCGAGCCCGAGACCTTTATGGGCTTCAGGAGGGACGACGGCAGGGCGGCGGTCCGCAATGAGATCTGGATCATCCCGACCGTCGGCTGCGTCAATGACGTCGCCAAGAAGATGGTTGCGGACAACCAGGATCTTGTAAAAGGATCCGTGGAAGGCCTGTATACCTTTACCCACCCCTTTGGCTGCAGCCAGACCGGCGCAGACCACGCGCAGACCAGAAAGCTTCTTGCCGCCCTGGTCCGCCATCCGAACGCGGGGGCGGTCCTGGTGCTGAGCCTTGGCTGCGAGAACCTGACCCATGAGCAGTTCCTGAAGGAACTGGGTCCCTACGATGAGCGGCGCGTGAAGTTCCTGACCTGTCAGGATGTGGAGGATGAGTTCACGGCCGGGAGAAAGCTGCTGGAGGAACTGGCCGGCTATGCCGCGAAGTTCAGCCGGGAACCGATTCCGGTATCAGAGCTGGTCATCGGCATGAAATGCGGCGGATCGGACGGCCTGAGCGGCATCACGGCGAATCCGACGGTCGGCCGCTTCTCGGATATGATGGCCGCAAGAGGCGGCTCGACGGTCCTGACCGAAGTCCCGGAGATGTTCGGGGCGGAGGGATTTCTGATGGACCGCTGCGTGAATGAGGAAGTCTTCCACAAGGCGGAAAAGATGCTCAACGGCTTCAAGGATTATTTCATCCGCCACGGGGAAGTGGTCTATGACAATCCCAGCCCGGGCAACAAGCAGGGCGGCATCACCACCCTGGAGGACAAGTCCTGCGGATGCGTGCAGAAGGGCGGTACAGCACCGATCATGGACGTGATCGGCTACGGGGATCCTGTCGTGACCAAGGGGCTGAATATGCTCTACGGGCCGGGCAACGACCTTGTTTCGGCTACAGCCATGACCGCTTCGGGCGCGCACCTGATTCTTTTCACAACCGGCAGGGGCACGCCCTTCGGCGCACCGGCACCGACCCTCAAGATCGCCACGAATTCACAGCTTGCGAATAAGAAGAGCGGCTGGATTGATTTCAATGCCGGCACGATCGTGGACGGCGAGACGATCCAGGAAGC
>DGHP01000155.1:0-2568 GCA_002392705.1 Lachnospiraceae bacterium UBA3845
AACAGGGCTTCTGACCCTGGCATCATCAGATTCTTGCAACACCGCTGTCAATCGCCGCCTGCGCCACCGCCTTGGCGACCGCCGGGCCGACCTTCGGATCAAACGCGTACGGAATGATGTAATCTGCGGACAGCTCCTCGTCGGAGATCAGGCCTGCCAGCGCTTTTGCGGCTGCCATCTTCATCTCTTCGTTGATATCGGAAGCGCGGACATCGAAGGTACCGCGGAAGATGCCCGGGAAAGCAAGCACGTTGTTGATCTGGTTCGGGAAGTCGCTGCGGCCTGTAGCGATGACTCTTGCCCCGCCTGCTTTTGCGTCTTCCGGGAAGATCTCCGGAGTGGGATTCGCGCATGCGAAGATGATCGCATCTTTGTTCATGGTACGGACCATGTCGCTGGTGACGGTTCCGGGCGCGGATACACCGATGAAGATATCCGCTCCGACCATCATGTCAGCAAGACTGCCGGCTTTTTTCTCCAGATTCGTGACGGTACTCATCTCTTCCTTGATCCAGTTGAGGCCTTCGCGGCCTTCATAGATGGCTCCTTTCCGGTCGCACATGGTAACGTTTTTAAAACCGGCCGAGAGCAGGAGACGGACGATGGAGATCGCTGCAGCGCCCGCGCCGGACGTGACGATCTTCACATCTTCTTTTTTCTTTCCGGTAACCTTCAGGGCGTTCATCAGACCGGCCAGTGTGATGACGGCAGTTCCGTGCTGGTCATCGTGGAAGATCGGAATGTCGCATCTTTCTTTCAGCTTTCTCTCGATCTCAAAGCATCTCGGGGCGGAGATGTCCTCCAGATTGACGCCGCCGAAGGAACCTGCAAGAAGCGCGATGGTATTGACGATTTCATCCACATCCTTTGAACGGATGCAGAGGGGGAAAGCATCGACGCCGCCGAAGGCCTTGAACAGGACACATTTGCCTTCCATGACAGGCATGCCGGCTTCCGGACCGATATCGCCCAGGCCGAGAACGGCGGTGCCGTCCGTGATGACTGCGCAGAGGTTATGCCTTCTGGTAAGCGTATAGGACTTGCTGATGTCCTTCTGGATCTCAAGGCATGGCTGGGCAACGCCCGGGGTGTAAGCGATGGAAAGCTCATCCTTTGTCGCCACGCTTGCGCGCGCGACAACTTCGATCTTTCCTCCGAGTTTCTCGTGCAGTTTCAGCGATTCTTCCGCGTAATTCATGTACTGTTCCTCCTCTTGTATACGCCGGCGGCCGGCAGCTTCTGCTGCATCTGAATGTTGGATTTTTCAGACAGGCTTGATTATAGCATTCCGGGGGATAGGCATAAAGCAAATTCTTCCGGAATTCAGAAGCGGGTTCAGCTGCAGGCACGACGAATCAGAACCCGATTTCAAACAGGCCGTGAATCGCAGCTTTCATTCGTACAAATTCTACTGATTTGTACGAACAGATCTTGACATTGCGAAGTTGTTCAAACTACAATTGGCCTGTCCGGGGAAGGAAAGAGGGGCATGAAACCGCAAAGTGGATGAATCGGACAAGGGCAGGCCTCTTACAGATAGAATGAACAGAATTCCGAAATATCAGCAGATTATGGATTGGATCCGCAAGCGGATTGAATCAGGCGAGCTGAGGGTCGGGGACAGGCTGGAGACGGAGGCGGAACTGTCCGACCAGTTTCATTTCAGCAGACAGACGGTCAGACAGGCCCTTGCGAACCTTGAGCAGGAGGGGATTATTAACCGGATTCAGGGCAGCGGAAGCTATGTGAAGAATGCAGCCGCCAGGGATGAGGGAATGCAGCTGTCAAGGTCGGTGACGATTATCAGTTCCTATACGGACTGCTATATTTTTCCCCGCATTCTCCAGTCGATGGCCAGGGTTCTGCAGGAGTCGGGATATTCGGCCAGAATTATATTCACCGGCAACCGCAGGGAGACGGAAAAGAATATTCTGACTGACCTTCTCCGGAGCGGCAGCAGGGATCCGCTGATTGTGGAACCTGTAACGAGCGGCCTTCCGAATCCGAATCTGTTTTATTACCGGCAGCTCAGGCAGAGAGGAATCCCCATCCTTTTTTTCAATACATATTATCCGGATTGCGATATTCCGCATGTTTCCCTGGATGATGAGGCGGCGGGCCGCATGGCGGCAGAGCATCTGATCCACCTGGGACACCGGAGGATCGGCTGCATCTTTAAGAATGATGACGGGCAGGGCCTGCGCCGCTACCGGGGATATCAGGAAGCCCTGATCGGCGCCGGGATTCCGATTGAGGAAAAGCAGGTCTGCTGGATCGATACGGAAGATATGAAAGAAATGCTGCGTTATGACGAATGGATCCTGAAAAGGCTCAGCGGCTGCACTGCCGCGGTCTGCTACAACGACGAGGTGGCGAATATGCTGACCCGGCTTTGCCAGGATCATCAGATCCGGATTCCGCAGAAGCTTTCGATCGCCAGCATCGACAACTCAAGGCTGACGCAGCTTAACCCGGTTCCGCTGACTTCCGTGTCGCATCCCATGGAAGAGCTGGGCATCAAAACGGCGGAGAATCTGCTGGCCATGATCCGGAATCCGAACTATGACG
>DGHP01000155.1:2678-11889 GCA_002392705.1 Lachnospiraceae bacterium UBA3845
ATCCTGAAGGATGAGACACGGGGATCATACCTTTGAGGTATGACGGTTCTGTCAGAATGGGTATTCGACAGCCTTAAGGCGGATATGATAGAAATATAGACAGCAGAAGGGCCGGGAAGAATATGTTCTTCCGGCTCTTTTTAAATGATAAAAGTTTTGCCGCGGGTGTCAGACAGAATCAGTCAGGGAGGATGCTATGTTTCAGATCAATCAGCATTATACGGAACTGCAGGGCAGCTATCTGTTTTCCAGGATCGCGTCAAAAGTAAGATCTTATGAGGCGGAGCATCCGGACGTGGAGATTATCAGGCTCGGGATCGGGGATGTGACCCTGCCCCTGGCACCCGCTGTGATCAAAGCCCTTCACGCGGCGGTCGATGAGATGGCGGTGAAGGAGACCTTCCATGGCTACGCGCCGGATCTGGGATATGAATTTCTCAGGGCAGCGATCCGGGATCATGATTATAAAAGCAGAGGCGTGGATATCGAAATTGACGAGATCTTCATAAGCGACGGGGCGAAGAGCGATACGGGAAATATAGGGGACATCTTTTCCGCGAACTGCCGCGCCGCGATCTGTGACCCGGTCTATCCGGTGTATCTGGATTCGAATGTGATGGACGGCAGGGCCGGAAGTTACCTGCCGGAGACGGGAAGATATTCCAATATTCTGTATATGCCATGCACGGAGGAAAATGGCTTTATCCCGCAGATTCCGTCTGAAAAAGCCGACATGATCTATCTGTGTTTTCCGAACAATCCGACCGGAATGACCATATCAAAGGAAGAACTGCAGAAATGGGTGGATTACGCGCTGGAAAATAGTTCGGTCATTCTCTACGATGCTGCCTATGAGGCTTATATCAGGGATAAAGATGCTGTTCATACGATCTATGAATGCGATGGGGCGGACCGCTGCGCGATCGAGTTCAGAAGCTTTTCTAAAAATGCAGGTTTTACCGGAACCAGACTGGGATTCACGGTTGTTCCGAAGAAGCTGAAATGCGGGGATGTATCGCTGAACGCCCTCTGGGCAAGGAGGCACGGCACGAAATTCAACGGAACCGCCTATATCATCCAGCGGGCGGGGGAGGCAGTCTATTCTGAAGAGGGACAGCGGCAGACGCAGGAGCAGGTTGAGTATTATATGCGCAACGCTTCCATTATCCTGAAGGGGCTTCAGGAGGAGGGATATTCGGTTTACGGCGGAGTCAACGCCCCCTATATCTGGCTGAAAACGCCGGGTGAGATGACCTCCTGGGAGTTCTTTGACAGTCTGCTCTGGAAGGCCCACGTGGTGGGAACCCCCGGATCGGGCTTCGGACCCTGTGGCGAGCATTTCTTCCGCCTGACCGCTTTCGGCTCCCTGGAAAATACGCTGAAAGCCATGGAGCGGATCCGCAGCTTTTCCTGCTGAATGACAGGAACATTTCCTGCTGATTCTACGAGGGCATCCGTAACCGGAAGGCCTCCTGCTGATTTTATGAGGGCATCTGTAATCGGAAGGTCTCCTGCTGATTTACGAGGGCATCCGTAACCGGAAAGTCTACTGCTGATCCTACGAGAGCATCTGTATGTCCATGGAATCACAGATGGAGCGGATAAAGAGTTCCGCCGCGTGGGTCAGGCGACGGGTCCGGTCCCAGATCAGGATATAGGAGGCGGAGACCTCGGGGTTCACGATCCGTTTGATCGTCACGGCGGGATCGTCGGAAAAATGGTTGTCGGAGGCCGGATAGATGGCGATCCCGACCCCCTGCTTTGTCAGCTCGTAAGCGTTGAGCATGTGGGCAACCCGGCAGCGGATCTTCAGGTCGACATCTTCCTCCGGGAACCAGCCGCGGATCTCCATCAGCCGGGATTCTCTGGAAGGGATGATCAGGTCCCGGCTCTTCAGCGAAAGGAGCGGGATGGTATTCCCCGGAAGTTTCGCGAGGGGATCAGAGGAGGGGATCATGGCTGTCCAGGGTTCCTTGTAAACAGGGATGGAGAAGAGACCCTCGTCATTGTGAGGCTCGATAATGATCCCGATCTCGGAGAGGCTGTTTGTGACGCGGTAGATCACATCATCCGTGCTGCCGTTCCAGATGGAATACTGGACGTGGGGATGCCCGGCCTTGAAAGAGGAGATCCATCCTGAAAGAAGTCTTGGCGCGTGGCCTTCGACGGAGGCGATATAGATGGTTCCCTGGAGACCCTCCGCCATCTCGGCAATGTGCTCTTTCGACCGCGAGGCAAGATCCGAGATCTGGCGGGCGTATTCAAGGAAGGTATTGCCGGCGGGCGTCAGACGCAGGCCATGAGGAGAGCGCTCGAACAGAGAGGCGCCCAGTTCCTCCTCCAGGCCCCGAATCTGCCGGCTCAGGGGAGGCTGGGCGATCTTCAGCTGCTGCGCGGCGCGGGTAATGTTCAGGTTTTCCGCCACTGCTATGAAATAATGAATATGCCTGAGTTCCAAAATCTTCGGTCCCTTCTTAAAGCGCGTACCTGGCTGCGGGGTACATGTGTGAAGCATTTTTCGGAATTCCGCCGCCGATTTTTATACTGCGGCCGGGATATGGATTAGTCTTCCGATGCGGTGCGGATGTTTGAGACTGTCCGGAGACGGTTTTAAACCGCGGCCAGAATATTCAGGTTGCGCAGCTGACCGTCAGAGATACTGTCGTTGACGGAATTTGCGTGCTTTTCCAGGTCCATGCAGACTGCCTGCGTGAGTCTCTGCTCCATCAGTTCGTCGATTATGTCTGAGACGATTCCCTCGATTACATTTGCCTTTTCTTCCCTTGACGCAGGCTCATTGTCCGAGCACAGAAGATACTCCATCAGCTCCGCTTCGATGGAGAGTTTCGCAAGGCCCCGCAGGGCACGGAAGCTCCATTTGTAGTAGGGCTGGTAGGCGTCGTTCAGCAGGAATATGGCGGCAGAGGCATTTTTGACAAATTCAAATACGGCAAGCTGCGCCGCTGCGCTTTCGCCGTGCTGCAGGCAGCGCTTGTAATTGTACTGTCCGGACTGGGCCATGAGCATCAGGTGCCCCGCCAGCTTCTTCTTTTTTATATCCCCCGGGCGCCGGATGAGCATCCGGCGGATTCTCGTCATTTCCCCGTAATTGTCAAAATAGAGTTCCCCGTTTGTCGCTTCCGCCAGGTACTGGTCCGGGAGCCTCAGCCAGGCTTCCGTGCTCAGAATGCCGTCCGGAGTGCCCGTTTTCTCTTTAAAGAAATCTCCGATGCGGATCACCCCGTGCCTGCTTCCGCCGGCCGGCTGCAGCAGGGAACGTTTCAGAGAGCAGAACTCTTTTGGGAGTTTGGCGTATGCCCTTTCCAGAAGGAAAGCGGTCCGCCTGTCGACTATGTCCTCTCCCGGAAGAAAGAGGCAGAAACCCGGTTCAAAATCATGATCCTGCGAAATATCGTCGTCGAAACCGAAACATTCCGAACCGCTTCCGGTAAGGCCGGCAGCAAGGAAGGGAAGAAGCTGCGGGAAGTCCCGCTCCAGCATCGGCCGGCCGTATTCTTCAAAATATGCTCTGGATAGTTCCAGTCCTTTCATTCTGACACCTCACTAAATATTCCCTGTATCTCTGCATATCGATGATATCAGTTTCCCTGATTTCCGGCAACAGCAGTATCTGAAAAACGCCCTTGAGTATGCGTAGCTGCTGCGGAATTGATGTGTACAATAAAGCAGGATCTTTGTTATAATATTAAAAAAGCAAAAGGGACTTTTGCCCCTCATTTCTCAATTATGAAAGCAGAACAGGAAGTATCAGTCTCAGATTTGAAAACTTGGAAAACAATAGTTTCTGACCGGAACGCGATTAAAGAGGTGGGACAGAAATGGATCAACAGATGTATAACGAGCTGGTTCACGGAATTTTGAGCGTGCTGTCGGACCGGGCATTAAAAATTGTTTTGTACGGCTCTGCTGCGCGGGGAACCGAAACACCTGAATCAGATATAGATATTGCAGTTTTCGTAAATTCCGGAATCGATTCCGAAATAGAAGACAGGCTATCTGAAATGATCGTGGATTTGAATCTCAAATATAATAAAGTCTTTTCCGTAATAGATATTGATGATGCGACGTATCGAAAATGGAAAGGAGTTACTCCTTTTTACCAGAATGTTGACAGGGAGGGAATCGTTTTATGGAAGGCAGCGTAATTGATCTCTCCAGGTACAGGCTTGAGACTGCTAAAGAAGATTTGAAAACAGCGAAAGATAATCTGAGAGATGGCAACCTGAGAGCGTCTGTTAACAGGTCATACTATACCATTTTTCATGCCCTGCGATCTGTTCTGGCGCTTTAGCAGTTCGATTCCGGAAAACATTCCGGAATCATTGCGCGTATCAATCAGAATTATGTAAAGACGGGGATCTTTGACAAAACACTTTCAAAAGTGGTGGATACAGCATTCCGCCTGAGAGAAAAGGCCGATTACCAGGATTTCTTTGTGGTATCAAAGGAAGACGCAGAAGCACAGATTGTAAAAGCGGAACAGGTTATGACCGTTATCGAAGCATATGTAAAAAAGCAATGGGAGAAAATGGATACCCCATAACAGATTTCTGCCGGAGTGGGACAGTATACTGACGGTTATACAGTTTCCATGTTTTATCAGCGGGCGTGTCCATAAATTCGCCGCGCCTTTTCCGTCAGCTCCTCCGCCTCAAGAAAATATCCGTAATAGGAGAAGGACGGGGCGCATTTTTCACATACAAAGGCATAATAGCCCGGATCCGGTCCTTCTTCCTCTTTCAGCAGTTCAGCGGCTTCGTCCAGCCAGGCATAGATCTGTGCCTCACATTTCTCCATTCCGTCCCGATTTTCGAGGGTCTGTGCCATATTCAGCAGGGTGATGGCTTTCTCCAGCCTTCCATTCGGAACCTGCTCCATACAGGATAGTGCCTTTTCATACAGGGCAAATGCTTCTTCATAGCGTCCAAGGGAAGAGCAGGTCAAAGCCATATTGTTGTAAAGGCCTCCGAGCAGGGCATTGTCTGTGCGGTTTCCGGATTCGTAAACTTTCCGTGCTTTTTCAAAAAGAGCCAGGGAGCGTTCATTTTCCCCGAAAGCATTGCAGGCAGTAGCGGCGTTCACATATGTGGTTCCTGCGCTGAGCGTTTCTCCGAAATCAAGTTCATCGACAAGCGCGAGAGCCTGATCGATATGCTGCATGGCTTTTTCCCTGTCGTCTGTCTTGCGGTAATGTCCGATCAGCTCATTGTGAAGCATGAGCTGCCCGCGCAGATCCTGTCCGAGCTTTGCCTCTTCCATCCAGTAGAGAAGATGGCGCTCCGCTCCTGCGTAATCGCGTTTTGCCATATATTCATCCATCTTCTGTATGATTCTCTGTTGGGGAACGGACTTTACCTGCGGCGTCCGGCCGTAAGGATCCCCGCACAGGACACAGCGCGGTTCCACATAATCTTCCGGCTGAAGTCCGTAATGATGGTCGTTCATATTTGATCCCTCTGTCATCTGTTCCTTTCTCCTATATATATCCTGTGGTCCGCTTACTGCCGGACCAGTTTCACATCGATCGGCGGCACATGGGACGGTTCGTTTGTAGCCGGCTCTCCTGCGGAATAGAAGCGGATTCCGGTAAAGGACGGGTCGTGAGCGGGCAGATGATCCATGACAATGATGCGGAAACTGCGCCGCTCCGTATTGGATTCCATGTAGAGCACAACGTCTTCCCGATAGAACCTTTTTTCCGGAAGTTTTCCCGTGTATACCCTTCTGTCATATTCAAAGCGTACGTCCCCGCTTTCGGAGATGACAAGCTTCGCGCCGCCGGAACCGGCGGGATCCCAGATCCCTGTTATGTCAGTTCCGCCGTCGACGGCTGTGTCAGGTTCGGCATCTTCCGGCAGGCCGGATTCAGCGGGACCGCCGTCTTCCATAATGTCAGCTCCGTCGTCACCGTACGCGTCAGATCCGGCACCAGCAGCCGGATTCTGCCCGGATTCCTCCGGCTGGATATAAGTTCCGACGTAGTTTTCAACGATCCACCAGACGTCCCCGCCGAAATCGATCTCTTCACCCGAATTTGTCATGAGGGAGAGATCCTGGATGAGCGGATATTCTTTTCCGGCGATCGTTACATAGTGATCCGGCAGTTTCCCGAAGCCGGCCTCGTACTGCGCCGCCCCGAGCGTCACGGGCTCCCCGATCCTGTCCATATACATGCCGTCAACAAAGAAATTATTCTCAGAACGGATGCTGAGGCGTACCTTTCTTCCGTCAGACAATCCGCAGTCGTAGAAGTAGTCCCTTGCGCCCGATGTGTACATACTGTACTGCGGCGACATGTAATAATAAAGCTCGCTCTCTCCGCTGACGCGCAGGAATCTGAGCACCTCCCCGGCAGGGATCGTGATCTCACTGACCGCGTTTCCTTCTTCGTCCAGTGCGGACGCGCTGACCTCATGAAGCAGCCTGCAGCCGACATTGCGGCTGTCCAGGGCCAGGGCATCGTCAATCAGGGAAAAATGCAGCCAGGTGCGTCCTCGTCCGGGCTCCGGAAGGAAGCAGTAGTGGCCGTTTGGCACAAGACTGGTATTCAGCCCTGACCTGCTGTCCATGAATCTCCTTGTTCTCTCGCGCATATGGACACAGCCGGGATGATAGGGGACCGCCAGATTCAGCCCGTGCAGGAAGGAATCAAAGCACTGGGCATTCTGGTTTGCAAAGCGGTCAAATCCGCCGTCAGGGCTTTTGAAATTGTAGACGTATCCCCGGTCCTGCGCGTCGTCGAGGCGGTAGAAATAGTAATTGTCCCCGGCGCGGAAAACAAAGAAATCTGAGTTGTCATCAGCGTATTCCAGCCACCAGGCTTTTTCTTCTTTGCCGTCACTGATTACGATGCGGTATGCTTCATAGCCGGAGTTCAGGGCTTTTTCGATGCGGATGCTCCTGCTGTCATGCGGCAGCCTGTAATCGGTGTTCTTTTCCAGCTGGGCGATAAAGCTTTCCGGCGCGGCAGCCGCGGCTTCTGACATGGGGCCGTCCAGTGCCGTATAGGGAATGGAGACGTGTACCGCTTTGCGGGAATCCATACCCTGCCGGTTTTTCTTCTCTTCCGGGATCATCGCTGCGTCAAAATAAAAGCGCAGCCCCATATAATCCGCTGTCCATGCGGGAGTCGTCTTTCCGCCGTCTGTATAAAGTCCCTCCAGAGCATATTTGTTCTCAAGGGCTGCTTCCAGGCGCTCCGGAAGGCTGCCGGGATCCGTCAGGAAATCCGCCGGCGTCAGAGGCATGCCGCTCTGTGTATCGTACACAGAGGCGCGGAAGCGGCAGTTTTCTGCTTCGCTGAGCCAGTCCCCCTCCTTTTCGCCGATGCCGGATATCATCTCCGCTTCCAGAATACTGAAAAGGACACTGTCCGCGCGTGTTACGTTCACGATACAGGAAACATTATGGTAGCGGAAATGGTCCTCCGCGCCGGAGCCTGCTTTTCTCTTCCGATACCTGTTTTCCGCAAGAAAACGCTCCGCTTCGGCTTCGACGGTTTCTTTCGCGCGCGCATTTACTTCGGCGATGATCCGGGAAAGTGCTTCCGGGACATCGTCCTCTGCCGTCAGCTCTGTATATCTGCCGTATACCCCGATCCTTTTTTCCGGATCCACGGAAAACAGCTCCCGGAGAACGGTTTTGACAGGATACACTTCAACTTTATTGTCTGAGACCTTTTTTCTCTGCGGCGGTGCGGCGGCAGCGCTCAGCTCCCTGTCAAAACCTGCCAGAAAGACAGCCGCAAGAACTGCAGTACAGATCAGGATCATTTTATTCATTCTATTCATATCGTCCTCCCGGTTCTCTGAGGCTTTTTTTTGTTACGGAGCAATTTCCGGCCTGCCGGAAAGGCAGCGGGATCCATTCCGGACCGGCGCCCGGAAACAGCGGCCGATTCCATGACTGCTGACACCCAGGTCCATTCCGGACGGCCAGCGTACAAACAGCAGGCTTTCTGAGATAATTATATGAAAAGAGAGAGAAAAACGCCATGTCCTTTTTGCCTGTTGATTTTTGGGAAAGGTTTGTATATATTGATGGGGTTGTTAATTGGATGGAATATTTTATGGGAGACCGGTCTGTTTCCGTGAGAGCCTGCCTGATGACGCGGAGCATTTCTGCTGCGCAGCTTTCTTTCAGGCATGACAGGGACAGAGCCGGGAAGGAGGAAGAATGGATATTCAATATTTGCTTTTTCTTCAGGAGTTTCGAAACAGGATCAATGATGCGTGGACGCCCTTTATGGAATGGGTTTCGATGTTCGCGGTAACTTATCTGATCCTGATTCCTGTTTTTGTGTACTGGTGCATTGACAAAAAGAAAGGCCTGTATACGCTGTCATCCTTCTATGTCTGTATCGCGGTAAATGCCGTGGTCAAGCTGACAGCCTGCATCTATCGTCCGTGGATCCGGGACAGCCGTGTGCTTCCCGCAGGTGATTCGATCAGGACGGCTACGGGTTATTCCTTCCCCAGCGGGCATACCACTACCGCCGCGCCGCTCTACGGGGGACTTGCAGTCAGTGCCTGGGAGAAGAGGAGCCTCCGCTGGATTTCAGTCCTGTGCGTGCTGTGCGCTCTGCTGACAGGATTTTCCCGCAACTATCTGGGCGTTCATACGCCGCAGGATGTATTTGTGGGAATCTCGGAGGCAGTCTTCTGGCTGATTATCATGTCAAAGCTTTTCGGCTATCTGGAGGAGCATCCGGAAAAAGAAGACTGGTTCCTGCTGATCGCCTTTGCTGCCTGCCTGATCGGACTCATTTATATCACCTTCAAAGGCTATCCGATGGATTACAATGCGGAAGGAAAGCTGATCGTCGATCCGCAGAAGATGATGAATGATGGTTACGGGGATATCGGCAAGCTGATGGGCTTTGTGATTGCGAGGTTTATCGAAAAGCGCTGGGTCCGCTTCCGCTCGGCCGGCTTTACGGCAGGAGGGATCCTCCTCAGCGCGATCGGACTGGTGCCTGCCTGGGCTCTGATCAATTATGCAAAACCCGTGATCCAGACCACGCTTGGCGGACACTGGGGCAAGCTCACCTACAATATCATTTTTGCCATTTACCTTATCTTGGTCTATCCGCTTGTGATCAGGCTTGTGACCGGAAAAAAAGAAGCTTCCGCGAAAGCAGGCAGGGCCTGAGAGGGACTGCTGAAGTGCGCGCCAGCCGGGAAGTATAAAA
>DGHP01000155.1:11982-15305 GCA_002392705.1 Lachnospiraceae bacterium UBA3845
GAAGTATAAAAAAGCCGGAAGCCTGGGCGGCAGCCGGGAAGTATAAAAAACAGCAGGAAGCCTGGGCGGCAGCCGGGAAGTATAAAAAAACCGGAAGCCTGGCCGGCCGCCGGAAAAGCATAAGATATATTATAGAACGAAGAAAAGAGAGGTGCATATGACCGCATCTCTCTCTTTATATTCAGGACCATTATTAGGAAAAAGTGTTGAATCCGGGAATTTTGTTCCTGTATTTTTCAAGCGCCAGCAGTAAGATCATTCCGATCACTCCGCAGCTGAGAACTTCGCCGATGCCGACGGTCAGCATCTGAAGCGGGATCGGAATATTCACTCCGTAACCGTAGTACAGGACGAACGGCACGATGATGGTGTTGGCCAGGATCGGCGGAAGCGGAACCGCGAATTTGTGTTTTCTCAGCGCGTAGCTTCCGATGGCGCCGATCAGCGTCGCAAGGCTGCCGAAGATGATATCCGGCAGAATGGCTCCCCCGAGGAAGTTGCCGATCAGGCATCCGATGAAGAGTCCCGGGATGGCTGCGCTTGTAAAGAAGGGCAGTATGGTCAGGCCTTCCGCGATCCTTACCTGTACCTCCCGGAAGCTGATCGGGGCGAAAACCTGCACCAGCACGACATAGATCGCCGCGATTACTGCCGCCTGTGTTATGAACAGTGCACTTTTGTTTTTCATTTTCCAGTTTCCTCCGTAGTTTTTATTAACGTGGGGATGGTCACGAACCCACGTGAGGCAGTCTACAACAAAGCTTATAAACACGTCAAGCAGAATCGGGGAAATACTGGCAGCAGGCCTTATTTGAAATCAGAACCTGGTTCTCCTGCAGGCACGACGAACCAGAACCCGATTTCAAACAGGCCGTGAATAGTAACTTTCTGGCGGCATTTTCATCCGGCGCCTCTTGTAAAGAGGGAAAAGAAGAGTACAATGTCAATTACGCTCAGGCTTTGCCCGGGGCGTTTCATGTAACTTAAGACAGGCGGCCTGCAGGGGAGAGGCATTTTCCGTCATCTGCAGGGGTTCTGGCGGTTTCAGGGTTTGTACAGGGTATGACGGCATGAACGAGAGCGCGAAAACATCCAATCAGATCACGGAAGGCGTTATCTGGAAACAGCTGCTGCTGTTTTTCTTTCCCCTTCTTTTCGGAACTTTTTTCCAGATGCTCTATAATACGACGGATACCATCATCGTGGGACGTTTTATCGGGACGACAGCCCTGTCCGCCATCGGCGGGGCGCCGGCGACGATCGTCAATCTGCTGATCGGGGCGCTGACGGGACTGAGCTCCGGCGCGACGGTGATTATCGCCCAGTTCTACGGGGCAGATGAGAAAAATCATGTCTCCGAAACAGTGCATACAGCCGTGGGGATGACGGTGATTCTTGGTGCTGCCGCCATGGTCTTCGGCATGCTTTCGGCAAGATATCTGCTGGTGGCCATGAATACTCCGGAGGATGCCCTGGAGGAATCGGTTACCTACCTTACAGTGTATTTCGCCGGCATGATCCCGAATATGTTTTATAATACCGGCGCCGGAATCCTCCGCGCCATCGGGGATTCGAGACGGCCGCTGTATTTTCTGGTGGTTTCCTGCCTGGCGAATATCGTCCTCGATATTTTCTTTGTCCCGGTGCTGGGGATGGGCGTCATGGGCGCCGCCCTGGCGACGATCCTCTGCCAGACCCTCTCCGCCGTGCTTGTGCTGATCGTCCTGATGAGGAGCGGGGAGAGCTACCGGCTGGAGCCCGGAAAGATCCGCATCCGCAGGGAATATCTGAAAAGGATTCTGAAGATCGGAATTCCGGCCATGCTGCAGTCCATGACCTATTCTGTGACCAATGTGATCCTTCAGGTAGTTGTTAATGGTTTCGGGACCGCCTACGTCGCGGGCTGGGCGGCCTGCGCCAAGGGAGACCAGCTTTTCTGGATGCTGACACAGTCCTTCGGGATCGCGGTGACCACTTTTGTAGGGCAGAATTACGGCGCCGGCCATTATCAGCGCGTACGCAGATGCATCCGGCAGGGCTTCCTGATCGAGACAATCATGACCCTGGTCACCGAGTTTTTCCTCTGGACCGCAACGGGGCCGATTCTTTCCTTATTTACAACAGACCAGGAAGTCTTTGACCTGGCGTTCGGGATGATGCATTTCTTTATCCCCTGCTATGTGACATGGATCTGCATCGAGATTATCTCCTCCGCTCTGAGGGGACTCGGCGATTCGGTATTCCCCATGATCATCACGGTTTCCGGCGTATGCGTGCTGCGGATTGCATGGGTTCTGACCGCGGTCAGGATCTGGCCTCAGTTCCGGACGGTGATGATGAGCTATCCCATCAGCTGGATTCTGACTTCGATTCTGCTGATTGTGTACTTTGTTTTCGCCTGGATGCGTTCCGGAAAACTGAAGGGGATCGAGCGCCCGGCCGGGCAGAAGGCCCGTGTATGGTGAGAGCGGAAATGCCGCTATTGAATTTCCACTCCCAGCTGATTATAATGTCAGTTATGATATCTGGGAGCCTGAACAGAAGGTGGAGGCGCACCTTGCACATGAATAAGGAGTGAACAGTATGGAGCTGGTAACGGTAAAGGAACTGTATGGAAAACGCGAGGAATATATCGGAAAAAAGATTTCCGTAGGCGGCTGGGTGCGCAGCATCCGCGATTCGAAGACCTTCGGATTCCTTGTGCTGCATGACGGTACGTTTTTCGATACACTGCAGGTTGTGTTCGGGGACGGACTTGAGAATTTTGCGGATATCTGCAAGTTTAATGTAGGATCTGCCGTCATCGTGACCGGTGAGCTGGTCGCGACGCCGAATGCCAAACAGCCTTTTGAGATCCAGGCCAGCGAGGTTCAACTGGAGGGTGCCTCCACACCGGATTACCCGATGCAGAAGAAGCGCCACACGGTCGAGTTCATGCGCACGATTCCGCATCTGCGTCCCAGGACGAACCTTTTCCAGGCTACCTTCCGGGTGCGCTCCCTGGCGGCATACGCGATCCACAGGTTCTTCCAGGAGAGGAATTTTGTGTATATCCATACCCCGATCATCACCGCGTCGGACGCGGAAGGCGCGGGCGAGATGTTCCGCTGCACGACGCTGGATCTCAATGACCTGCCGCTGGATGATAAGGGCGCTGTGGATTTCAGCCAGGACTTCTTCGGCCAGTCCACGCACCTGACGGTTTCCGGTCAGATTGACGTTGAACCTTTCGCGCAGGCTTTCCGCAATGTATATACCTTCGGACCGACTTTCCGCGCGGAGAATTCGAATACAACCAGGCACGCGGCGGAATTCTGGATGAT
>DGHP01000155.1:15349-25916 GCA_002392705.1 Lachnospiraceae bacterium UBA3845
GAATTCTGGATGATCGAGCCGGAGATTTCCTTCGCCGATCTTCAGGATGACATGAAGCTGGCAGAGGACATGCTCAAGTATATTTTCCGCTATGTCCTTGAGAATGCGCCGGAAGAGATGCAGTTCTTCAACCAGTTTGTTGACAAGGGGCTTCTGGACAGGCTGAACCATGTCATGAACAGCGATTTCGGCCGTGTAACCTACACGGAAGCCATCAGCCTTCTGGAAAAGAACAACGACAAGTTTGACTATAAGGTTTACTGGGGCTGCGACCTTCAGACCGAGCATGAGCGTTATCTGACCGAGCAGATCTTTAAGCGCCCTGTTTTCGTCACGGACTATCCGCGCGAGATCAAGGCATTCTATATGAAACTGAACGAGGATGGGAAGACCGTGGCGGCCATGGACTGCCTGGTTCCCGGAATCGGCGAGATCATCGGCGGCTCCCAGCGTGAGGAGAATTTCGACATCCTGAAGGCCCGGATCGACGAGCTCGGCATGGATGAAAATGAATATAAGTATTATCTGGATATCCGAAGATACGGCACGACCAGACACGCGGGCTTCGGCCTTGGCTTCGAGCGCCTTGTCATGTACCTGACCGGCGTCGGCAACATCCGCGACGTGCTTCCGTATCCGAGAACAGTCGGAAATCTGCAGTAAAAAACATACTGTTTACGGTAAGGTCATAGAAGCAGAAAATGCCAGAAAAGAGGTGATCGCATGTCCCGGAACAGAGATGAAGACCGCCGGGAGGAATCCGGCGCCCGGCAGAAGAAAAAAGGATCTGCTGTCGGAAACTTTTTCATAACGGTCGTTCTGGTGGCGGCGATCGGCGTTTTTGCTTATTCCGGCTATAAGCTGCTGGGCTATTATATGGCCTACAAGGCCGGATCGGATGAGTACAGCGGGCTCAATGACGAGTTCGTACAGATGGACCGGGACGGTTCTGTTTCAGGCGGCGGGGAAAGCTCCGCTGCAGGGACGGCGGGCAGTTCCGGTATCTCCGGAACACCGGGATCCGGAGTTGAGAGTGAAGCGGACGGGCAGAGCGAGTCGGAGGGGATGTCCTCTTCCGGATCCCGGAAGGCCTTCACGATCCCCTTCCTGAGCAGCATCGAAGAACTGGAGATGCCTGAAAAGCTGCAGCAGCTGCTGGAACAGGCGGAGAAGCAGGAGACAGTTGAGAACGGCGTTCCGGTCAGCCTCCCGAAGCTGAAGAATCCGATCAATTTCGTGAGCCTTCACGAGGTAAACCCGGAGGTGGTGGGATGGATCCGGATCGGGGCCATCGACGCGTCCTACCCGGTTGCCCAGGCCGCGGACAATGATTTCTACCTGCACCGTACCTTCCGCAAGGAGGACAATTTCGCGGGCTGTATCTTCCTGAACTGTGATAATAATAAGGATCTGTCCGACCAGAATTCCATCATATACGGGCATAATATGAAGAACCTGTCCATGTTCGGAAGACTGAAGGAATTCGCGAACCAGGAAACTTATGAGAAGGACCATTATTTCTGGGTCTTCACGCCGGAGTTCATCTATCAGTATGAGATTTTCTCCTGCTCCCTGGTCAACAAGGCGGGGAACCCCTATGTGGTTCATTTCTCCATTCCGGATTACCAGAATTTTATCGACCAGTGCAAGGCCGCCAGTGAGATTGACTGCGGGGACGTGAAGGTGACGACGAGGGACCGGATTATGACGCTTTCGACCTGCACAGGCGACAGCGAGACGAGACGGATCCTGCAGGGGGTTCTGAAACAGGTCTATATCTCCGTATGAGGAAGATGCCTTCCGGAATTATCACTTAAAAGAGACGTAACAGAAAAAACCTGAAAAGAGACATAACAGAAAAAGAGACGCAACAGAATCATCACTTAAAAGAGACGTAACAGAAAAAGAGACAGAGAACAGCCCGCAGGCACGCCATGTGCCCGCGGGCTGTGTTATAATCAGGCTGATTACAGCATCAGGCACGGGCAATCCGCACGCATACTGCCTGCGGCCGGATCACGGTACCGCCGCAGGGCGTAAGGCCAAAGCCTGATGAACATGGAAGAGTTTTCCGGAAGGGGGATCGTTATGGATACTGCGAAGATTCAGAAACTGCAGGAGATTATTGACGGGAGCGACAATATCGTCTTTTTCGGCGGCGCGGGCGTCTCGACGGAGAGCGGCATTCCGGATTTCCGGAGCCAGGACGGGCTGTATCATATGAAATATGACTATCCGCCGGAGACGATCATCAGCCATACCTTTTTCATGCGGAAACCGGAGGAATTCTACCGTTTTTATAAGGATAAGATGCTGGCCCTGGACGCGGAGCCGAACGCCGCCCACAGAAAGCTTGCCGAGCTGGAACAGGCGGGCAAGCTGAAGGCTGTCGTCACACAGAATATCGACGGCCTGCACCAGAAGGCGGGCAGTAAAAAGGTTCTGGAGCTGCACGGCTCGGTTCTGCGCAATTACTGCACCCGCTGCGGGGAATTCTATGACGCCTTTTATGTGAAGGAGGCGGACGGGATTCCAAAATGCAGCAGATGCGGCGGAACCATTAAACCGGATGTCGTTCTCTATGAGGAGGGCCTGGATTCGGATATTATGAACGAGTCACTGCGCTGCATAGCGGGCGCGGACGTGCTGATCATCGGCGGAACCAGCCTGGTGGTTTACCCGGCTGCGGGACTGATCGATTATTTCCAGGGATCCCATCTGGTTCTGATCAACAAGTCGGCGACCGGAAGGGATACGAGGGCGGACCTGGTCATCACGGATCCGATCGGTGAGGTCTTCTCGCAGATCCGGGTTTGAAGGAGAGGTCTTCCCGCAGATCCGGGTCTGAAGGAGAGGTCTTCCCGCAGATCCGGGTCTGAAGAAGAGGTCTTCCCGCGGATCCTGATCTGAGAACGGAATGCCTTTTTCTTTGTTGCTCATTCTGTATGTGACAGTCGGAAATGCTGAAAAAAGAGCTGTTTTCGGCAGTTTTTTCCCTTGCTTTTCCTTTTGCCTTACGGTATAATCGCTCATTGTGATGTATCATTTTCATCCTTGCTCATCCGTCTGCGGGTGGGCCAGAGACCATAAGGAGGTGCAGAATAGCATGAATAAGTATGAACTGTGCGTTGTTGTCAGCGCAAAACTCGAAGACGACGACAGGGCTGCTGTGCTCGGCAGAGTAAAAGAACAGATCGAGCGTTTCGGCGGCCAGATTGCCGATGTCGAAGAATGGGGCAAGAAGAAACTTGCTTACGAGATCGAGAAGCAGCATGAAGGCTTCTATTATTTCATTCACTTCGAGGCTGAGCCGACATGCCCGTCAGAGGTTGAGGGACGTGTACGTATTATGGATCATGTGCTCAGATATTTATGCGTTAGACAGGATGCATGAATAAAGAGTGAGGTAAGATTATATGAATAAAGTCATCTTGATGGGTCGTCTGACAAAAGATCCCGATGTAAGATATTCCGCAGGAGACCAGTCACAGGCTTACGCAAGATATACGCTTGCGGTAGACCGCAGAATGCGCCGCGACAACAACGATCCGAACGCTCAGACAGCGGATTTCATCAGCTGCGTTGCTTTCGGAAGGAGCGCCCAGTTTGCTGAGCAGTACCTTCGCAAGGGAGTGAAGATCGCTGTGACCGGCCGGATCCAGACCGGAAGATATACCAACAAGGACGGTCAGACAGTGTTCACGACAGACGTCGTGGTTGAGGACCAGGAGTTTGCGGAGAGCAAGGCAGTCTCAGACAGGACTGCGGGACAGGCGTCCTATTCCGGCGCTTCCTACGGGAACGGCTACAGCAGTCCGGCACCCATGCCGCAGAGCGCTCCTGCACCGGCCGCAGCAGATGACGGATTCATCAACATTCCGGACGGAATCGATGAGGAGCTGCCTTTTAAATAATACTGAGGCCGGGCAGCCTGAGATTCCTTTCTTTCGTAAGGAGGTTTTATTATGCCGTTTGCAAATAAGAGCGATGCTCCCAGACGCAGACCTGTACACAGAAGGAAAAAAGTCTGCGTGTTCTGTGGAAAAGAGAACAACGAGATCGATTACAAGGATACAGCGAAGCTGAAGAAGTATGTTTCTGAGAGAGGCAAGATCCTTCCCAGAAGAATCACCGGCAACTGCGCAAAGCATCAGAGAGCTCTGACAGTAGCAGTCAAGAGAGCACGTCAGGTCGCACTTATGCCCTACGTGCAGGACTGATCTGATTCATCAGAATGATCCGGAGGCTGTTATACCGAAAGGTATGACAGCCTCTTTTTCTTTATTGCGTAAGGCAGCAAAACCGAGTATAATGCCTGTAGCGACGGGCAGCGGTTACAGGTCCGTCAGACTTTTGGTCATCCATAATAAGAAAGGAAGGAACAAAGATATGTCATTAGTTACCACTACCGAGATGTTTAAAAAGGCATACGATGGCGGCTATGCAATCGGCGCTTTCAACATTAATAATATGGAGATCGTTCAGGGAATCACTGAAGCAGCTCATGAGCTGAATTCCCCCATCGTCCTTCAGGCTTCCCAGGGCGCAAGAAAGTATGCCAATTCCATCTATCTGGTAAAGCTTGTTGAGGCTGCTCTTGACCTTTATCCGGATCTTCCGATCGCTCTTCATCTGGATCACGGCGCTGACTTCGAGGTCTGCAAGGACTGCGTAGACAACGGATTCACCTCTGTCATGATCGACTGCTCCAGCAAGCCGTTTGAAGAGAACATCGCCATCACCAGCAAGGTTGTTGAGTATGCGCATGCGCACGGCGTAGTAGTTGAGGCCGAGCTCGGAACTCTGGCCGGCATCGAGGATGCTGTCAATGTTTCCGCTGAGGATTCCTCCTACACGAATCCGGATGACGTCGAAGAGTTCGTCTCCAGAACCGGTGTTGATTCCCTTGCGATCGCGATCGGAACCAGCCATGGCGCTTTCAAGTTCAAACCGGGCACAAAGCCGCAGCTTCGTTTCGACATCCTCGATGAGGTTGTCAGAAGACTGCCGGGCTTCCCGATCGTTCTTCACGGATCTTCTTCTGTTCCGCAGGAATATGTTAAGATCATCAACGAGAACGGCGGCGCTCTGAAGGATGCGATCGGCGTTCCGGAAGATCAGCTTCGTGAAGCTGCACGCAGCGCAGTCTGCAAGATCAACATCGACTCCGACCTTCGTCTTGGCATGACCGCCGGCGTCCGTCAGGTATTCGAACAGCAGAAGGATGTATTCGATCCTCGTTCCTATCTGAAAGTCGGCCGTCAGTATGTGAAGGATATCGTTGCTCATAAGATCAAAGACGTTCTTGGATCCGATGGAAAGGCAGCAGATCTGACAGTCAGATAATTACGCTGACAGGACAGAATTGTTTTTGGGAACACAGCGGCCATGGGCAGTTTTGCCCATGGCTGTTTTCAGGCAGTCCGGAGCCTGCGTCTGTATGTCCGGACAGATTTGTTATCAGGAAGTCCGGAGCGCAGCCGGAGCGGAGCGCAGACCCACGAGCGCACAGATGAAGTCCGGCAGCGAAAGATGCCGTACGCCCGGGCACAATTTTGCCAGGGCGGAATGGATATGCAGGGATAAAGGGAAGATTCAGCTGCGCGGTCTGCCGCATGGCAGTGCAGCGGCACGGAATGGAGAATGAGTTATGAAATTATATGACGGCGGTGTATATCTGGTAAACGGGAATCAGATCATTCCGGACGGACCGGACGCATCCGCGATCGCGGAACGGGAGACAGGCCTTTCGCTCTCCAGGCAGGAAGCCAGGAAGCAGACGATGGCCTGGGGGATTCTTCATGCCCACAATCGTTCGGCGGACGAGGAAAAACTGCAGATTTGCTTTGACAAGCTGACCAGCCACGACATCACATATGTAGGCATCATTCAGACGGCGCGCGCTTCCGGGCTTGAGAAATTCCCCATCCCCTATGTGCTGACCAACTGCCATAATTCCCTGTGCGCGGTAGGAGGCACGATCAACGAGGATGACCACATGTTCGGCCTGTCCGCCGCGAAGAAGTACGGCGGAATTTATGTTCCGCCTCACCAGGCGGTCATCCATCAGTTTGCCCGCGAGATGCTGGCGGAGTGCGGAGGCATGATCCTGGGATCCGATTCGCACACCCGCTACGGCGCCCTCGGCACCATGGCTGTGGGAGAAGGCGGCGGAGAACTGGTCAAGCAGCTTCTCAGACAGACCTATGACATCGACATGCCCGGCGTGATCGGCATCTTCCTGACCGGTGAGCCTGCGAAGGGTGTAGGCCCCCAGGACGTCGCCCTGGCGATTATCGGAGAGGTTTTCAGCAGAGGCTTTGTCAAGAATAAAGTCATGGAATTCGTAGGCCCCGGCATCTCGGCCCTGAGCGCGGATTTCCGCATCGGCGTGGACGTGATGACGACGGAGACGACCTGCCTGACTTCCATCTGGAGAACCGATGAGAAGATCCGGGAATTCTATGAGATCCACGGAAGAGAAGAGGCTTACAGAGAGCTGAATCCGGGAAGGACCGCCTATTACGACGGAATGATTGAGATCGATCTGAGCTCCATCCGTCCCATGATCGCCATGCCTTTCCACCCGAGCAATGTCTATGCCATCGAAGATGTGCAGAAGAACCTTGCGGACGTGCTCAGCGAGGTGGAGAAGAGAGCAGAGGTTTCCTTCGGCGGCCGGATCGAATACAGCCTGCAGAATAAGGTCCGTGACGGAAGGCTCTATGTGGACCAGGGTATTATCGCCGGCTGCGCGGGCGGCGGATTTGAAAATATCTGTGATGCCGCCGATATCCTGAAGGGACATTATATCGGGGATGACGCGTTTACCCTGAGCGTCTATCCTGCCTCCATGCCGGTCTATATGGAACTGGTGAAAAACGGGAAATTCGCGGACCTGATCGAGTCGGGCGCAGTGATCAAGACCGCCTTCTGCGGTCCCTGCTTCGGCGCGGGCGATACGCCTGCCAACAACGCTTTCTCGATCCGGCACTCGACCAGGAACTTCCCCAACCGTGAGGGATCCAAGGTCCAGAACGGACAGATCGCGTCGGTTGCCCTGATGGACGCCCGCTCGATCGCCGCCACGGCTGCAAATAAGGGCTTCCTGACTGCCGCCGACCAGCTGGAATTCAGCCTTACGCAGCCGCGCTATTTCTTTGACAGCAGGATATACGAAAACAGGGTATTTGATTCGAAGGGACAGGCGGATCCCTCCGCAGAGCTGGTATTCGGCCCGAATATCAAGGACTGGCCGGCCATGAGCGCCCTTCCGGAGAATCTGCTGCTGAAGCTGGTGTCGGAGATCCACGATCCCGTGACGACCACGGATGAACTGATTCCCTCCGGCGAGACGAGTTCCTTCCGCTCCAATCCTCTGGGCCTTGCCGAATATACCCTCTCACGCAGGGATCCGGCCTATGTCGGCCGCGCGAAGGAGGTGCAGAAGGCACAGAAGGCAATCGAGGCCGGGAAAGATCCGGTCAGCGCGCTGGAAGAGCTCGCTCCGGTTCTTGCCCTTATTGACGAGAAGCTTCCGGGCTGGCTGGAGAAGAAAAATGATCCCGCCCTCTTCGGCGTAGGCTCAACGATCTTCGCTGTAAAACCGGGAGACGGGTCCGCCAGGGAACAGGCCGCCTCCTGCCAGAAGGTGCTGGGAGGCTGGTCCAACATCGCCTTCCAGTACGCGACGAAGCGCTACCGCTCCAACCTCATCAACTGGGGCATGCTGCCTCTTCTGATCGAGGAAGGAGACCTGCCCTTCACCAATGGCGACTGGATCCTGCTTCCTGATATCCGCGCCGCCGTGCAGGAGAAGCGGGAGAAGATCATGGGCTTCGCGGTCAGGGAAAATGAGCTTAAGCAGTTCTGGATGAGCCTGGGCGAGCTGACCGATCACGAGCGCCGGATCATTCTGGACGGCTGCCTGATCAATTTCAACCGGGCAAAGAACTGAACTCTGACGGGCAGCTGCCTGATCTGCACCGGCGTTTATAAGCGCCGCGGGGATCCGCAGCTGCCTGTTTTGTATCGGCATTCAAAAGTGCCGTGGGGATCCGGAAAAATGGTATGCGCAGAATTTGTTTAAATGTATATATTGAATAAAATGTTCACACAATATATTAATTTATCGGGAAGCTTTAAGAAAAAATAAAAAATATCGAAAAATAGTGTTGACAAATAGAACCGGCACTGCTATTATACAGGCATCAGAAAACACAGACGTTTCAAAACAGACTTTCACAGATAGTTCCGTAACGGAGTTGAAAGAATCGTTTTGAAAGTGTTTTCAAAAAATAACGGCGACAGACAATAGGGTATACGCAGTTTCAAAGCAGCCGGCCGTCTGATTCATGTCCTGCGCGGACTGGTGAAGTACCATTCAGATCCTGTAGAATTATTTCAGATCAGAAAGATTCCTTCAGATCCTGAAGAATCATTTCAGACCGGAAAGATTTGATCAGATTCTGGAGACTGTACTCAGAGAGAAAGGCGTCCAGGAAAGTGCAGATAGACTTATGACAGATCTGCAGCTTTAAATCATGAAAATACCGCAGCGTCCGGTGAACTGAATTCTCCGCATATCGTCTGAAGCTTAGAGAAAGGAGTCTTGGTCCGATGGACAGGTTAGAAGCACCATTCGAAAACGTTCAATATAACAGTGGCAAGGTGGAAGGTCCCTGCGGAAGAGACTTCTATCATCGCTCATTCTGAAAGAATTCGACAGATAAGTTCGAGAATCGGAGAGAAGAGGCAGATAAGCGACAGAAGCGCCCGACACCTGGTTATATTGAGCAGGTTCATTGCCACAGAATCAGAATATGAATGCATTTGTAACAGTTAAAAACATTTTCATTGATGACATACAGTTGTTCATTGAAGAATTTCGTTGATGACGAATACATTTGTTCATGAAAGAGTGAGGATTTCAGAATCCGTATCTGACGAGAAAGGATACGAAGAGCGATTTCCAATTCATATAAGAATAGTTATCTGAAACACTTAAAATTATTATAAAGTTTGACATAGAAGGGTCCCGGCAAGACCCGGCAGCGCAGAAGAAGAACCGGTAAAGAAGAAGCTTGATCGAAGAAGGATGAAGAAACCGGAAAAGCGCTGGATATGTTCCGTCAGAAGAAGAAACAGCAGGCTGGCGGATGCCGGTAATTTTAAGAATGATGTTTTTAAAGAAAACATCTTAAGATACAGACGCAGGGCAAAAGATCTCCGATTGTTTGATTAAAATATAATAACAACTGAATAAAAACGAAATATTACAGGCCGGTGAAGCAAATCACCGGCCTGTTTTTTCAATGTAACACGGCTGCCCGTATTCTGCCAGGAGGCAGAAGCAGGATCCGTGCGTTTCCGGCTTCTCCACGCCCTGGGATCAGCCGCGCCGTTACCCGGCAGAAGCAGGATCCGTGCGTTTCCGGTTTCTTCACGCCCCCGGGGATCAGCCGCGCCATGCCACCCGTCAGGGGTGCTGAATCCTGCGGACATTTGCGGGAGGGAGCTTTACAGATTCCGCACTCTGTCCACCAGCAGGGGAAGGGTGTGTTCAAAGTCCACGCCGTAACGGTCTTCCCGGCCGAAGGTCCGGTAAGTGTAATCGACGGTTTCTTTCGTATAATCGCAGGCGAGGCGGAAGGCCTCTGCCACAGAAAGCCCGCGCATGATCGCTCCCACGACGGTGGAGGCGAAGATATCGCCGGTGCCGTGGTAGCTGGTCGGGACATGGTCTGTATAATACTCAAAGATGTCGCCTGTTTTTCCGTTCAGGCCCATGACGCCGATTTTTCCCGGTGTGAAGGAGACGCCTGTCAGGACGGCGTATTCCGGACCGAGGGCGGAGAGTGCATGGAGCATGTCCATGATATAGGCGCGGTCATACTCTGTTTTGTAGGGGAGGCCGGTCATGAAGCTTGCTTCCGTCAGATTGGGAAGAATGATGTCGGCTTTGGCGCAGAGCTTTGTATTCTCTTTCGCGTAAGCTTCATCAAAAGCCGGATATAATTTTCCGTTGTCCGCCATGACCGGGTCAACTACGACAACGGTATCCTCCGAGCGGAAGCGTTCGAAGAAGTCGGATACGAGACTGATCTGCTCGAAGGAACCCAGGTAGCCTGTATAGATGGCGTCAAAATGGAACTTTTCCTTCTCCCAGTGCTCCGCGATCGGCAGGAACTGATCGGTCAGATCCTTGCAGGTGAAGTTTTTGAACATGGTATGGGTGGACAGAACCGCTGTCGGAAGAATCGCGGTTTCCACGCCCATGGCGGAAATGATGGGCAGCGCCACGGTCAGCGAGCATTTTCCGATGCAGGAGATATCCTGGATTGTTGCAATTCGTTTCATGATGAACCTCCATTCCCTCCGCGGACAGGCTGTATCTGAAATACGCGCCTGCTTCTGCCGCATGGTACGCTGAGGCGGAAGCAGGAAGCAGACCGGCCGTGAAGTTTAGTATTGCTTTTCTCAGTATATAGAAATGTGATATTATGAAAAGTATCAGAAATGGAAAATTTGATAAGGTCAGGCTGCCTGATGTGCGGAGGGCCGTGAA
>DGHP01000152.1 GCA_002392705.1 Lachnospiraceae bacterium UBA3845
TTTGCTTCTGTGCCGGGAACTTGCTATAATATTGCTTTCGCAACCTGTTATGTTTCACGGCCGCTGTCTTCTTTCTGCAGCAACGTGATACAATGTCACTGTCAATTTCTGCCCGGCCTTTCTGTACCCGGGCACCCGGCACAATTCAGCCGCTGCTGAATTGATCTGCCATGAGAGCTGAAGAGGATTGGAGCAGTAAAAATGAATAATGAAAAACCGGGCATAACCCCCGCGGACGGAAACGCAAAAAAAGCAAACGGCCTGGCCCTCATGCCGATCGTTGTCTTTCTCATTCTTTACCTGGGAAGCGGAATCTATTTCGAATATGTACATCCCGTAAAAGGTCAGATGGGGTTCTATATCATGTCGGTCGTGGTCGCCTTTTCCATCGCCCTGGCCGTCGCCTTCCTGCAGAACCGCTCCCTCAGCTTTGATGAAAAAATCCATGTGTGCGCCCGGGGCATCGGAGATGACAACATCACCATCATGCTCTTTATCTTCCTGGCCGCGGGCGCCTTCGGCGGAATCGCCCAGCAGGCGGGCGGAGCGTCCAGCACCGCGAATCTCCTGCTCAGCATCATCCCCGGACAGTTCGCGATTCCGGGCCTGTTCCTGATCGCCAGCCTGATCTCCATGGCGATGGGCACCAGTGTCGGAACCATCACGATCCTTGTACCGATCGCATCCCAGGCCGCGGCAAACGGAGGACTTTCCCTTCCGCTCTGCGTCGGCACCGTTGTCGGCGGAGCCATGTTCGGCGACAATCTGTCCTTCATCTCCGACACCACCATCGCCGCCACCAAAACCCAGGGCGTGCGCATGAAAGACAAATTCCGGACCAACTTCCTCATCGCCCTTCCTGCCGCGCTGATCACCCTGGTCATTCTTCTGGCACTGGCGCTGACCGGCGGCTCCGCCGCGATGGGCGAATACCCCTTTAACCTGCTTCAGGCAGTCCCGTATTTTATCGTCCTGATTCTGGCGCTCCTCGGAATCAATGTCTTCCTTGTGCTGGGCGCCGGCATTCTTCTGTTTGCCGCCGCCGGAGCCGCAACCGGCATGCTGGATTACGTGTCCGCCTTTACTTCCATGGGCAGCGGCACCTCCGGGATGTTTGAAACCATGATCGTGACCATCCTGGTGGCGTCCATCGGCTCCCTCATAAAGGAAAACGGAGGTTTTGAAGCGATCCTGCAGTTTATCGAACACCATTTTTCCGGGAAACGCGGCGGTATGCTGGGAATCAGCCTTCTTACGGCGATGATGGATGTGGCCACCGCCAACAACACAGTGGCCATTGTCATGGCGGCGCCGATCGCGAAAGACATCAGCCGCCACTATAAGATTGATCCGAAGGTCACCGCCTCCCTGCTGGATACCTGCTCCTGCATCATGCAGGGACTGATCCCCTACGGCGCACAGCTTCTGATCGCGTCCAGCCTTGCGGGGATTTCCAGTCTGCAGATCATGCCGTTTCTTTTCTATCCGTATCTGCTGGCAGCATCCGTGCTGATCTCCATCCTGCGGGCGTAAACGAACCAGGAACCGTTCTGCAGAAAGAACTCTGCCGGAAATGCAGCTGGATTTCCCTGCAGGTCCGGCATCCGGAGTTCTCTCTGGAGGAATCATAAAAGCACGAGGAGGTTATCCTATGACTCAGACAATCACCATGAAAAACAGCCTGAGGGAATTACTGGACCAGGCCGGCCCGGGCATGACCCTGTTTCTGCCCGATTCGCTCCTTGCCTTTATTCCGGAGGATAAACAGACAATTCCCATGGAGGAATGGGCGGACAGTTTCCTCATGCCCTGGGGGCTGCCGTTCCCGGCCGCGGATTTCGTGGAGGACGCCAACATGCTCCTCAATTCCGACCGGTACTGGGATATGATTCCGCTCTGGGATCAGGAGCATTTCTGCATCTGCAGCAACGATATTCATTCCGTCAGCCTGATGGTGCCGAAATGCGCCCTGGAGGGCGTGCGTCCCGCGGCCCTGATCTGCCCCGGCGGCGGATATGAGAATATCTCCTTCCACAGCGAAGGTCTGCTGACCGCAAAGCGCCTGGAAAAAGCAGGTTACCGCACCTTCATCCTGAATTACCGCTACAGCCCGAACCGCTGGCCGGCTCCCCAGCTGGACCTGGCCCTGGCCATCAGATACCTGCGCGCAAATGCGGCTGATCTTTTCATCAAGCCGGACGACCTGATGATTCTGGGTTATTCCGCGGGCGGCCATCTCTGCGCTTCCACCGCTGCTCTCAGGGGCGAGCTGGAGGACAGCCTGGAGAAAGAGCTGGAAGAGAAGCGCCCGGATCTTGCGGAAGGCCTTCGCGGCATTTCCATCCGGCCTGATAAAGTCTGCCTGTGCTACCCGGTCATCAGTTTTCTGGAAGAGGACCATGAGCCAAGTTTCCAGGCGCTTACCGGCGGCGATGAAAGTCTCAGGGAACATCTCTCCATCGAAAAACAGGTGGATCCGGACTATCCGAAAACCTTTGTATGGACCTGTGCGGACGACTCCCTGGTCCCGCCCAGCAACGCCTCCCGCATGGATGAGGCGCTGACAGAACAGAAGGTTCCCCACAAATTCTGCCTCTATCCCCAGGGCGAGCACGGCTGCAGCCTCGGAACCGGAACCTCCGCCGAAGGCTGGATGGATGAAATGCTGCAATTCTTTTCCTGAAATCTCCTGTACAGAATAAGGGAAACGCTGCGATCTGAATGCGGATGAAAAAGGCTTGTTCCGCCTCAGAATCATGCTTGATCCGCTTGACCTGAAGCTGGTGATTATAAGCGCCTGAGCGGGAACCCTGTGCAGATGAGCGTCCGGAAAACCCGTATGCCCGGTAATCGGACTTAATTCCAGACAGGGTGGGCGTTCATACGATTCACGGGTATTCACAGAATCGACACAGAAATTTGACGATTGCGTCACATTCCGGGTCTAACTTCTTGTTTGAAAAGAAAAAGCCTTTGAGGCTTAAAAGAAAGGAAGCTTGAGATCATGGAAAAGACAGAAGGTATGATGACCGGAAAGATCGCCCGATTTGCCTGCAGAATGCTGGCGGCAGGAATGCTGACGGCAGCGGTTTTGATGCCGGCAGCAGCTTACGCCGCCGAGGAGGAAACAGAACTGCCGGCGGCAGAAACCGCTGAAGACGGCAGTGTCACCTTCAGTACGGATTACCCCGGAGTTACGGTAAAACCCGGCGGGACTTCAACCTTCACCCTGTATATCACCAATACCGGTTCTGACGAGAATACCGTCTCGCTCAGTGCGAAAGACCTTCCGGAGGGATGGGAAGGGCGCTTCAAGGGAAGCTCAAACGAAATATCCATGGTGCACGTCGGCGCGCGCCAGACAAAGGAAGACTCTCCTTCCCTGAGTTATTCCCTGACCGTACCCGAGGATACAAAAGAAGATGTCTATACCGTCACGCTGAACGCCCAGGGCGGAAATGTGGATGAAGACCTGGCCCTGACCGTAAAAGTGGACGCGGAAGAAAAGAAATTCGGAGCCGGTGACTTTACAACCGACTACGCCCAGCAGGAAGGCATCGCGGGAACAAAATTCAACTACAGCACGACGCTCACCAACAACGGCAGCGAAAATATGACCTATTCCCTTTCGGCCGAGGGACTTCCCGAAGGCTGGAATGTAACCTTTACCCCTTCCGACGCTTCGGCCGCGACCTCCTCGGTGCCGGTGGACGCGGGCGCCAGCTCCACGATTAAAGTTGCGGTAAACCCGGCGCAGAACGTTACCGCAGGGGATTACCCGATCACCTTCCTGGCAGCCAGCGCGGAAGAGACCCTGGAGCTTCCGGTCGTGATCCGGGTTCTGGGCAGCTACGGCCTGACCTTAACGACCCCGACCGGCAATCTTTCCGCCAAGGCCTTCGCCGGAGAGACGCAGACAGTAACCCTCACGGTACAGAATACAGGCAACATCGACCTGAATTCCATCAGCCTCAGCGCCCAGGCTTCCACGGACTGGACGGTCACCTTCGACCAGGATACGATCACGGATATTCCAGCGGGAGAAAGCAAAGAACTGACGGCATATATCACACCGGCAAAGGATGCGATTCTGGGCGATTATGTAACCGTCATCACGGCATCCGGCGAAGCGGTTTCTTCGGACTGCGCGCTCAGGATCTCGGTACAGAATCATACCAGCTGGGGCATCGCGGCAGTCGGCATCATAGCGGTTCTGGTTCTCGGACTGTTTCTGATCATTCGCAGGTTTGGCAGGAGATAAATTATGGCGGATACAATGATTATCCGTACCGAAGATCTGACGAAAGTCTACGGCACGAAGACTGCCGTGAATCATCTGAGCCTGGAGATCAGGCGGGGTGAGATATTCGGGCTGCTCGGACCGAACGGCGCGGGAAAAACAACAACGATACTGATGTTTCTGGGCCTGACCGAACCTACTCAGGGACGGGCCCTGATCGACGGATTTGACTGCAGCAGGCAGTCCATGCAGGTAAAACGGATCACCGGATACCTTCCGGACAATGTGGGATTTTACAGCGACCTGACAGGCCGGGAAAACCTGCGCTTCACGGCAAGGCTGAACGGAATCCCGGAAAAGGAGATCGATCCTCTGATTGACGGACTGCTGGAGAAGGTCGGAATGACTTACGCGGCGGATCAGAAAACGGGTACCTACTCAAAAGGCATGCGCCAGAGGCTTGGAATCGCGGATGTCATGATCAAGGACCCGGAGGTCATCATCATGGATGAGCCCACTCTGGGACTTGACCCGGAAGGAATGCGGGATTTCCTGAACCTGATCAAAAAGCTGAGCACGGAGGACGGGAAAACCATCCTGGTATCCAGCCACCAGCTCTATCAGATCCAGCAGATCTGCGACCGGGTCGGCATCTTCGTGAACGGAAGCCTGATCGCCTGCGGCGGGATCAGCGAACTGGGAAGCCAGATTGCGGCGAAAGGCCATTATACACTGGAAATCGAAGCGGAGCCCTGTGACGACAGGTTCCTGGGATACCTGGGAAAACTGGAAGGAATTACCGGAATCGCGAAAGAAGGCAATACCTTTGTGATCAGTTCCACTGAAGACCTGCGGACCGATATCACAAAGTTCCTGGGAACAAATGATTATAAGCTTCTGCATATGCACCAGAAGGGCGGGGATCTGGATGAGATCTACCACGTCTACTTCGAGGAAGCCGAGAAAAAAGGAGATGAGGGCGATGCAAAAGACGGCAGCAGGAAATACCGTTTCGGCCGCAGAGGAAGATAAACGGAAAAACATCCGTTACCACAGCCTCACGGCGCTCTACAGGAAGGAAATGGCGGACCATGTGAACAGCAAGAGGTTCATTATCATCCTGCTCCTTGTGATCGCGATGACAATCGCAAGTGTATACGGAGCCTTTACCGGCATCACAAGCGCAGTCAAAAACGCCGCCATGGATCCGGATGCTTCATTCGATGCCAGTTACATGTTCCTGAAGCTGTTTACGACGGGCGGCAGCTCCATCCCGTCCTACATGTCCCTGATTGCCTTGATCGGGCCCTTTATCGGCCTGATCCTGGGATTCGATTCCATCAACGCGGAGAAGAACAGCGGAACGCTGAACCGGCTGGTTTCCCAGCCCATCTACAGGGACTCCATCATCATCGGCAAGTTCCTGGCCTCTCTGACCCTGATTGCCGTCATGGTCCTGACCACCGGCATCGCGGTCGGCTGCGCGGGCTTCCTGGCGACAGGCATAAAGCCCACAGGGGAGGAACTGGTCCGGGTTCTGATCTTCCTGGTCTATACCATCATCTACATCTGCTTCTGGCTGGCCATGGCCCTGCTTTTCTCCGTCTTTACAAGACACGCGGCAACTTCCGCTCTGGCCTCGATCGCTCTGTGGCTTTTCTTCGCCATCTTCATGAGCCTTCTGGCCGGCATTCTGGCAAATGCTGCCTACCCGGTCAATACGGAGTATGAGCAGGCGGTCAACGCGCTGAATAATTACAATCTGAATCTGAACCTGAACCGGATCTCCCCCTACTATCTGTATTCGGAAGCCGCTTCGGTTCTGATGAACCCGGCGACGAGAGCCCTCAACGCGGTCTCCTACACGCAGCTGGTCGGCGCCCTGAGCAGCTATCTGCCGCTTGGCCAGAGCCTGCTTCTGGTCTGGCCGCATCTTGTGGGACTCCTGGCTCTCACCCTCGCGGCATTCACAATCTCCTATGTCGGCTTCATGCGGCAGGAGATCCGGGGAAATTAAAACCACTGATGATCTCAGCATTTCCCCGGCGGCCTTTACGAACTGCAAAAAATCCGGCCCTGACGGCCGGATTTTTTTGTTTTGGTTCTTTTTCAATTGCGTTTCTGATCAGAACACCTTATCATTGCGGCAGCTGCACAGCAAACCATGCCGGGAAAGGAAATTGAAAATGCTTTACAGAAACAATTACCGTTCACCGCTGGGAGAGATCCTCCTTGCGGCGGATGAGGAAGGCCTGACCGGCCTCTGGTTTATGGAGAATCAGAAACACATGGGACAGGGCCTTTCCGAAAATGCCGTCCGGCGCAGCCTGCCTGTCTTTGACGAGACGGCACGCTGGCTGGACCTCTATTTCTCCGGAAAGGATCCGGGCTTTACGCCTCAGCTGCACCTGACCGGATCCGCCTTCCGCAGAAGGGTCGGGGAGATCATGCTGGAGATTCCCTACGGGGAAACCACAACCTACGGTGAAATCGCCCGGCGGATCGCTGCGGAACGCGGGATCAGCAGGATGTCCTCCCGGGCCGTAGGCGGCGCCGTAGGCAGGAATCCCATCTCCCTGATCATTCCCTGCCACCG
>DGHP01000122.1:0-3526 GCA_002392705.1 Lachnospiraceae bacterium UBA3845
GCAACTCTGAATGACCTCTGTTTCATCCTGTTGAAGTCAATCGGGTTTGACCATGCTCATCTGTATTCCTTTCATATGGACGGAGTTCCCTACGGCTACGGCGGCTATTACGGAATGCCCAGCCATCCCGGAGACCGTTCCGCGAAAGAGAAGTTATTCCGTCTGAATCTTAAAGCAGGAGATTCTTTTTTGCTGATATATGACTTTGGTGACGACTGGCAGTTTCGTTTCACTGTTTGGAAGGTAGAAGATGCATCCGGGAATATTCCTGCCGCTGTGGTGGATGCTGTCGGAACAGTAGAGCAGTATCCTGACTGGGAGGATGAGGACGAAGAGGAGATGGACATTGATTATGACGATAGTGACGGATCCATGTATTCCGGCAGCCCCGGATCTGACGCAGACAGGATCAATTTCAGCTTATTTGAAATTTCCGGGGTGACGTCCGGGGATTTCGAAAACTTTGAGGAAGATGATCTGTCGGAAGAATACTTTGACGACGATGTTTCAGAAGAGAGCAATCCCAGGCTGGGCCGGCTGATCCTCAGAGCAGTTGAGTCACAGCTGAATAGCGGGACTCCTTCTTTTGTGACGGACGCCTATCGGCAGCTGCAGGAAAAAGGATATATAAAGAAGCTGGCCAAGGTGAAGCTTGCGACTGCCCTGGTGAATGAAATCTTTTTTATGCAGAAAAATGAATGTAAGTATTCTGACTCCTCTTACAGGAAAGAAATTAATGCTGTTGTTGCAGAACCCTTTGACGGGGATAGTGTTATCGATATTGAGACCGGACGAGAGCGCATTCTGGCGCAGCGTCTATCTGAATTTGACAGGCTTGTTTTTGAGAAAGAGGATGAACCGGAGAGCGCGGCCGTTCTGTTCCTGAAACTGTGGCCTCTCCTTAAAGAATATATTGAGGATAATTATACAAGGGAGAGCAGAAACGGCCTGGAGAGGTTTTCTCCCACACAGATCGATGAGTCTGTTGATTACAGGCTTGGACTATGCAACGCTCTTTCAGAATTTGATATGATCTTCCTGAACGCCGGCCGGTATGAAGATCTCATCCGCCTGAGCCGCGAGGTTCTGGATACTTTCAGCTGGGGGGAAGAGGACCGCCTCACAGAGTCTAATCTGAAAGGATGTATCGGGGAGTCCCTGGAACGTCTCGGGCGAAGCAAGGAAGCGGATCAGTGGTTTCTTGACTGGCAGAAAGACAGTCCGCACAGTGTTTCCTGCATAAATTATTATTCTATGATTTTGTTGGAGAGAAAATGCTATCCGGAAGCGCTTGCACTGCTGGAACCGTTTTTGGATACGAAAAAAAACGCAGACATAACGGAACGGATGATTCTTTACAGCCGGGCTGAGGAAACTTACAGCGGACTGGGTGATACAGAAAAAGCATCTTTTTACAGGAAACTGATGAAAAAGAAACCTGAGAAACGGTTATTATCCGATCCTTTCCGCCAGAAGCCAGTCACAGTTCCTTCAAAAATCTATCCGAATGATCCTTGTCCATGCGGTTCTGGCAAGAAATATAAAAAGTGCTGTGGAAAGTGATAAAGCAAAGGCAGGATTTACTGTATGTGGCATTCACATTACTGCAGGAGATCCGTTATGAGTGAAATACCGCAAAGAGTTACGCTGCGGCCGGACGGTATATACATCTGGTCGGCGGCAGTTGATATGGAGGAGGAGCGCAGAGGATACAAAGCAGGAGGACGGATCTGGGAGTTGTTTGCCCTCTTTCTCTTTCCGGGAGGGGTCATTTACTCTGTCCGCATAAACAGCTGGGAACCATTTCTCTGGGTCACGGCCTTCTCTGTTGTGATCCTTCTGATTACGCTCGGGGTCGTACATGGTCTTGAGAGCTGGCCTGGCGAACACAGAAGGACTTACCGCATGTCAGATACTTATCTGGCGACCGGTTCCGGGAGAAGGACAGCCCTGTTTGAGTTTAAGAAGGCAAAGACCATGATCCTGGGAAAGGATTCTATCGAACTGAGGGCCAGGATCGGGGCATTCAGGGTTTTTATACCTGAAGCAGATTATGATTTTGTCAGAAGGTATATTACGTCCCGGGTTCCGGGAGATTGTGAGATCAGATATGAGCAGCGAAAGTGAAATAGGAACAGAGGATTCAGAGACCGGTGCCGGATGCCGGTCTCTTTTTATGCGGCGGGAAAATCAAATTTTCTCTGTATGATTCCGGCATTTGTTTCATATGCACAAATGTTCCTGCAAATATATTTTCTATATGTAAAATAGTGGTTGTAATGGATAGGTGCATATGGTACTATTTAATAAGACATTTGTAATACCAAAAGAATTCTGACAATAATGGGAGTGAGATGGAAACGCAGTTCTGACCTGCGTTTCATTCACGTCCCTGAATATATAGCAACTTGTCAACCGTTCATTTCAAAAACAAAGAAAGAGGTGGGTCTATGTTTAGGAAATTGGCTGCAGGATTTGTGACCGGCGTATGCGTTCTTGCGTCTTTTGGGACAATGTCTGTCATGGCGGACGACCTGTATTTTGTGACGGGCGGTCCCATGGGAACCTATTATGCGGTTGGAAGCGCCATTGCCGATGTGCTGAATCCCCTGCTGCCGGAGTCAAAGCTTGTCATTGAGTCCAGCGGAGCGTCCAGGGCCAATCTGGAGATGATCGAGGAGGGCGATGCGCAGCTCGGCACCGTACAGAACGATGTCATGTACTATGCAAGTACCGGAACCAGCCTGTTTGACGGGGAGGATCCTTATACGAACTTCTCGGCTGTTGCGGGCCTGTATGATGAAACCATTCAGATCATCACATGTGATGATGCGATCAGGACGGTTGCGGATCTGAAGGGAAAGAAAGTTTCTGTGGGTGACGCAGGCTCCGGCGTGGAATTTAACGCGAGGGAGATTCTCGAGGCATACGGTCTGTCCTTCGATGATATTGAAGTCGTGAATGCTTCTTTCGGCGATTCCGCCAACAGTCTGAGGGAAGGCGGACTGGATGCGGCTTTTATCGTGGCAGGCGCCCCGACGGCAGCCGTGGAGGAACTGGCGGAGAATGCCGCGATCGGCCTGGTTCAGCTGGATGAAGAGCATATCGGGACGCTGAAGGAGAATTATAATTTCTATACGGACGCTGTCGTTCCGGCCGGGACCTATGCAGGCCTTGAGGAAGATGTTGTCACCGTATCCGTACGCGCGACGCTGGTTTCTTCCAACGAGGTCAGTGAAGACGTGGTTTATGATCTTCTGAAAGCAATTTTTGATAACAAGGATGCGCTTGCTGAAAAGCAGGCGAAATTTGAGTCTTTGGATGCGGAAGAAGCTGTAAAAGGCATGAGTGTCCCGTTCCACGCAGGCGCGAAGAAATATTTCGAAGAGCAGGGCATAACTGTTGACTGATCTGAGGATGTTCCATAAGAGCTTCTTTCCGGTCGTTCTCACGGCGTGTCTTGCCGCCGGAACTGTCTGTTTCGCCGGTGGAAATCCGGGGGACGGCATCGCTGCAGCCCGCGCGG
>DGHP01000122.1:3721-4851 GCA_002392705.1 Lachnospiraceae bacterium UBA3845
GCGAAGACGGCATCGCTGAAACCTGCGCGGAAACCGAAAGCGAAACGGCATCTGCGGAGAGAGAATCGGGCTGCGGCAGGCTGATTCTGGAGGATCCTTCGGAAGAAACGGAATATGCCGCATATGAGGTGAGCGTCGGAGATATCTTTTCCATAGAATTCGTCCATTCTGTGAATAAGAGCCCGGTTATCGATTACTTTGAAATACGGGAAGACGGGATCTACGGAATTCGGACGGTTTATTATGGATTCGGCGCCGGCGTTCCGACGGACCTGGAAGAAGGACAAGAACTCAGCTTCGGAGAGGACGGGAGCATGATCATTTCCGGATTTGAGCGGAAGATGAGCAGCCTGATCTATCGGGTGGGTACGGTCTCCGACCACATTCTGACACTGGAAGACGGGACGAAGATCAGCCTTCGAAAGCTCTGCGGGCGAAATGCCAGAGTTGCTTTCCGATTCGAGGAAGATACCCCGGACTTAAAAAAACGCACGGAACCTTAAGCATCGGATCCTGCGGTGCACCCGCACTGCGGATCTTCATATTTCTCTATACAGACAACCGTCACCCGGCCGGGTGGCGGTTGTTTTCTGTCCGTTTACGGAAGCGCCTGAGATAACGGTCAGAAACAATCTCCAATATTGTATATTCTGAAGATCTGGGTTATATTTATAATCATTGAATTCCGGGCAGGAAGAATGAAGGAACCTGCCGGAACAGACCGGAGACGGCGTGCCGCCATGTGTTATATAAGGAGGATCTTTCACTATGCCGCCATCAGGAAGAAGAGGACCGGGAGGTCCCATGGGAAAGTTTCTGACCGAAGAGGAGAAGAACAGTCAGCCGAAGGTTACACCGGCCCTGCTGAAGCGGATCTTTTCCTATCTGATGCCATATAAGCTTCAGCTTCTCATGGTGCTGGGCTGTATTGTGGTTTCCTCTTTTTTCACCCTGCTGCCGTCGATCCTGACCGGAAAGATCCTGGATGAGGGTCTTCTGAAGGGGGACCTGAACGCTCTGGTCCGCTATATCCTGCTGTCTCTTCTGGTGACTTTCCTCGCGAATCTCATCGGGCTTGCGGAGAGCTATATCAATACCTGGATGGCGCAGCATATTACATTTGATATGCG
>DGHP01000117.1 GCA_002392705.1 Lachnospiraceae bacterium UBA3845
GCCTTTTTACCGGATGTCCCGGAAACAGCTGCACATGGCCGCACCGCAGGCGGCTTCCTCCATAAAGGGACTCAGCGAAAGAGGCAGCTGAAAAGTCTCGCGGAAAACGTCCTGCAGGGCCGGATTCAGCCTGAGGCCGTTCCCCGATCCGATAAGGCGCAGGGCCGTGATCCCGGTTCCCTCCCGGATCAGATCGTACATCTGATGCAGTTCCTCCGCCATTCCCCTCAGAACAGCGATGGTCATGGAAGCCGGGGTAAAATTATCCTCGCTGACATTTTGAAAGCTTCCCCTGAGGTCCGGATCCACCCTGGTTCCGCTGAAAGCCGTCACGGCGGTCATCGGATCCTGCAGGGCGGCGCCTTCCCGGGCAAGCCTCCCCATCAGCTCGTACACGGGCCTGTCCGGTCCGCCCGCCGCAGTGACAAGGCTCCTGAAAAACCCTTCCAGGATCGCGTAAGCCCGCCCTCCGCACAGGGACGAACCCGCGAGAAGGTATTCTCCCCGCCGGAAGGGCCTGGCTTCAATGCCGGGAGCCGTAAAATGGCGGTCTGACAGAACGGAGATCTGTCCGCCTGTCCCCATATTGACCAGAACCACATTTTTCTCTGTGCCCGCCGAGCCCAGAAAACTTGCCTGGTTGTCGCCGATGGCGGCGCTGACAGGTCTTCCCCGGAAGAATCTCAGCCGCGCAAAATCCTCCGTCAGCTCCGGCAAAAAGGACAGGTCCTTTTCCATCCCCATCTCCGAAAGCAGGTCCGTCCGGAAAGTGCAGCTTTTCTCATCGAAAAAGCCCAGACTCGCCGCATTGCCCGCATGCATCAGGGGACGTTTTCTCCCTGTCAGCTTCATTCCCAGATAATCGCCGATTGTACAGAGTCCTGCGGCATCCTCCGGAACCAGCCCATGCCTGCGGTTATAGAGATGGCTGACAAGCCCGTAGCCGCTGGAGGCCGTGATCCCGCAGCGGTCCCTGATCTCCTGAACAAGACTCACTTTGCGCTCTTCGGAGAGATTCCCCCGCCCGTCCTGCCAGGTATAAAGGGGACTTACACACTTTCCTTCCTTGTCCAGATAGAGGATCCCGTGCATCTGTCCCGTCAGGCCGATGGAGGCGATCTCTGCATCCTCATCCAGCATCTCCGATGCCAGATCAAAAGCTTTCTCCGCGATCCGCTCCGCGTCCTGGATCCGTTCCCAGTCATTTCCGGTCTCAATAAAACACTGATTGGGTATCGTCTTCGCCCGGCAGACAGCTCTTTCCTCCGGGTCAAATATGACCGCGCTGATGGTTGTCGTTCCGATATCCAGGCCTAATGCTTTCATCGCTCTTACTCCTCAGTCTGATTATAAAATCTGTGCACGGTTCCGGTCCCATCTGCTGCTCAGAGCCTTCACAGAGAAACCCGGTTCCGGAGATTTTGATACGGCCATTCAGAATAAGCCGCCGCTTCTCTATCTTTCAGCGCACAGCGGCTTCCCCTGCCTGAGCCGGTTTCAGATTCAGCAGCAGGATCGCCGACAGCACCAGCAGCACACCGGCCGCGGAAGCAACTGTCATTTTTTCATGGTATACGAATACCCCGAGAAGGGAAGCAACAACCGGCTCGACGGAGGCAAGGATCGACGCCCTGCCGTTTTCCAGTCCCGTCAGGCTGTAAGTATAAAGCATGTAAGGCACAAAACAGCTCAGCACGCCTGTTCCGAGGCACCAGAGAAAAGCAGGCATCGAAGCTGTCATGAGTCCCGGCAGCCCCTGGGGTCTTTTAAGCAGAAACGCCCCCACGGCCGCAAGGAGGCAGGAGTAAAAATTGATCGTACTGCTGCTGTATCCTCTCTGCAGCGCAAAGCGTGAAAAGATCGTATAGAGCGCATAGCCGATTCCGGAGCCGAGGCCATACAGCAGGCCGATGGCCGTCAGGGACGTTCCCGTCCCGATCCCGGAGACAAGGCAGCAGCCCGCAAACGCGAGCACGACCGCGGCGATCTTGACGCCTGTAATTCTCTCATGGAACAGGACGGCCGACAGAATCATGACAAAGGTCGGCGCCGTATAAAGGAGAATCGCGGCAGTCGAAAGGCTCATCATGCTGATCGCGCGAAAATAGCAGACAGTGAAAAAAAGAAGGCTGAAAAGACCAGTCCCGATAAAACACCACAGGTCCCTGACACGGATCCGGAACTGCGAGGGGTCTGTCAGGAGAATCAGGATGCCGAAACAGACAGCGGCGACCCCGCAGCGCACGATCACCGCCCCGTCCGAATCAATTCCGTATTCCGCCAGATGCCTTGTAAAAAAGCCCATGAATCCCCAGCAGAATCCTCCGCCCAGAACCGCAGCTGTATACTTGTTCATTCTGTCACTCCATTCACGATATCCGATTTATACATTACCAAGCAGGACCTTCTCAAGATGTCTCTCCGCGACCCGTTTAAGATCCTTAAGAACGGATATTTCCGTCGCGCTTTTATGCATTTTGTAACGCGGGAAATATCTGGTGATATGCAGAGGAATCCCCGGATTGACCGAAGCAATCCATTCCGCTTCCCTCTCCATATCCGCCGGATCATCATTCATGCCCGGGACGATCAGGGAAGTCAGCTCCAGATGGCAATCCTGTGCCGCCCGGGATATAAAGGCTTTTACGGTCTCAAAGTCACCGCCCAGATACCGGTAGATCTCCGGGCGGAAGCCCTTGAGGTCGATATTCATGGCATCCATATAAGGGAGCAGCTCTTCCAGAACAGGAATCTCCGCCATCCCGTTCGTCACCAGGACGTTCTTCATTCCCGCCTCATGCACAAGCTTTGCGCTGTCCCTCACAAACTCATAGCCCACCAGAGCTTCATTGTAAGTATAGGCCACGCCGATATTTCCCCGGCTCCGCTCCCGTCCGGCAAGCACGCAGAGTTCCTCCGGGGAGATCCGGTAAAGCTTCTGAAAATCCGTCTCTCCCGCCGCGGCGATCTCATGATTCTGGCAGAAGGGACAGGAAAGGTTGCATCCGAAGCTTCCGACAGACAGGATCCTACTGCCCGGATAAAAGAAGGCAAGGG
>DGHP01000014.1:0-3285 GCA_002392705.1 Lachnospiraceae bacterium UBA3845
GCTGCCGGACAGGATGAGAATGCTTCAGAGACAGAAGCGGCGGCAGCGGGAACGGAAGCAGAGGCTGCGGCGGAAGCCGGAACGGAAGCTGAGCCTGCGGCGACAGTGGAAGCGGGAACGGAAGCAGAGGCTGCTGCGGCGGGAACGGAAGCTGAGGCTGCGGCGGCAGTGGAAGCGGGAACGGAAGCTGAGACTGCGGCGGCAGCGGAAGCCGGAACAGAAGCGGAAACTGTGGTACCGGAAGCCGGAACAGAGGCAGACACAGCTGCTCTTGAAGCCGGAACGGAAGCAGATGCAGGACCGGAGACGCTGACCGGAACAGAGGCAGATCTATATGAGGATGGGACAGAAGCCGAGCCCTTCCAGAGTGTAGAGGAGCTTCTGGCTGAAGTGCGTGCCCAGGCTGAGGCCGATAAGGAATCTGCTCTGGCGGCGGCCCTTGAGGAAGCAGAGCAGAGGATGCAGGAGAGCATGGCTCTGGCAGCTGAGACTGCGGAATCCGAGAAGGAGCTCGCCCTTGCGGAAGCCCGCGCAGCCGCGATGGAGGAGATGGAAGCTGCTCTGGCTGAGGCGGCAGCAGATGCGGAAGGAAAGATGGAGGCTGCTCTGGAGGAAGCAAGAGCAGCGGCGGAAGCGGAAAAAGAATCAGCGCTGGCAGCCGCGGCACTCGCCGCAGGCACGGAGAAAGAGACAGCTCTGGCTGAAGCGAAGGCAGCTGCGGAAGAACAGATGGCGGCTGCTTTAAAGGAAGCGAAAGAGACTGCCGAGTCTGAGATGGCAGCGGCCCTGGAAGAGGCGAAAGTTTCGGCCGAATCGGAGAAGGAAGCTGCTCTTGAAGCGGCTGAAAAGACGGCAGAGTCTGAAAAGCAGAATGCTCTGGCCGAGGCGAAGACAGCAGCAGAGTCCGAGATGGCGGCGGCGCTGGAAGACGCGAAAGCAGCTGCTGAATCGGAGAAGGAACAGGCGCTTGCCCTCGCGAAGGAAACGGCGGAAGCTGAGATGGCTGCGGCTTTAAAGTCGGCGGAAGAGGCAGCTCAGTCCGAGTTGGATGCCGCCCTGAACAAGGCTTATGATGAGGCTGAGCAGGGTCTTAAGGATGCCCGGGCACAGTGGGAGTCTGAAAAGGAATCCGAGGCAGAGTCCGAGAGACTGGCATACGAGGATTCCACGGTTGTGACCGCTGCCGACACTGTCCTGAGATCCGGTCCGGATTCAGACAGTCCGGCGCTTCTGAAGATCCGGCAGGGTTCGCCGGTTACGGTTCTTTCTACGTCGGATGAAGTGACGAAGGTTGATTATTACGGCCTTAAGGGATATGTGGAAAACAATGCCCTGGAGGTTCCGAACGGCATGAAAGAGGTCGTGAGTTCCGCACCGGGGCTTGAGATCTGGTATCTTCCCATTGTCACCTATAATTCTCATCTGAATGTCAGAGAGAATCCCGGAGTGGAATCGAAGTGGATCACCCAGCTCGGTCCGGAGCAGAAGGTCCGGGGAACCGGCCGCTTTACAGAGGATGGAAGCTGGATCGAGGTTCAGTATGATGCGGACGGCAGTACAGGCTGGGTCTGCGCGAAATACACCCGTGAAGATACGGAAGGACAGCCGGACGAGATCACAAAGCTGATGTATCTTGCGGCATATGATAAGGCGGCTGATTATCTTCGCAGCGAAAAGACAGAAGGAGTGAGGGCTTTCCAGGACGGACAGGAGACAGACGCGGACTTTGTGACCGGCTTTGCGACCCTCATTTCCGACAACTGGATCTACACCGGTGCCGTTCAGGACGGAGCCCGGCAGGGACATGGCGCTCTGGTCGGCATAGATCCGGAGGATCCGGAAGGATATATCGTGATCACGGGCGACTGGAAAGCGGATAAGGTCGACGGAGATACAATCTGGTATTCGAAGGGGCATAAGAACGCGGAAGATGATCTTATGATCCGCGGCACTGTCACAGAGAATTACTGGAATGGAAATGTAGAGATCACTGAAACGAAGGATGGCGGCAGCAGGCCTTATTACTGTGTGGCAGAGAACGGTACATTTGCGGTGCTCTCCCAGAGTGAGGATGGCTTCGCCATCGCGAAGAACCCGGATGGCAGCTTCTGGTATGTGAAGTCCGAAGCGGAACTTACAGACTGCAGCGTCGGCCTGATCTGGGATAACGCGGACTGAGCCGCAGAGTGACAGGCATTGTCAGGACTGCAGGGGCATGATCCGTGATAACATGGACTGAGCCGCAGGGTGAGAAACATTGTCAGGACTGCAGGGGCATGATTCCGGATCATGCGGACTGTGTACAGATGAAAAACTGAAAAGGCAGGCCGGACGGGTCTGGGAACAGCGCTCCCTTAAGCAGCATGGGTTATTCCCGGCCGCGGGGAGCGTTTTTTCCTTACGGAGGATGAAAAGTCAGGGGCCTGCCAGGCATGACCTTGTTCTGAAAATATATGCGCCGCCGGAAAACGGCTAAATGGAGGTTGCTATGAAGAAAATCTGCGCCATTTTATTATCTGCAGTCATGTTGTTTATGCTGTCCGGTCCGGCAGCGGCTGATGTCAGGAGAGGCGACCGGGGCGAGGGCGTTGCTGAGATTCAGACACTTCTTTTCCAGATGGGCTGGCTCTTTGAGGAACCGGATGGAATATTCGGGCCCCATACAGAGGAGGCAGTGCTCAATTATCAGGATTACGCCGGACTGAAACAGGATGGAGTTGTAGATGAGGCGACTTATGACAGGATGTGGGAGGACTGGCACTATCTGTTTTATGATGACGGCACACCGCACAATCACGGCGAGGACTGGGACGGCGACGGGATCTGGGAAGTAGAGCCGGATGATGAGAGCATGGCGGCCCTGCATAATTTCCATCAGCCGGATGTAAATTCTTCGGAAACTGAGAGCGAAACACAGACGGCATCGTCCGGGAAACAGGAAAGCCTTGTGCAGACGCAGGAGAGCGAAACGCAGGCAGCAGCGTCCGGAGAGCGGGAAGGTCTTGTGCAGACGCAGGAAAGCGAAACACAGGCAATTGTATCCGAGGAACGTGAGGGACTTCTGCAGACGCAGAAAGCGGAAACAGCTCAGGGCAGTGAGACCGGGGCGCCGGAGACGCTTCCGGCTGAAGAAATGGAAACAGAGACCGTAACGGAAGCTGAGACAGAGGAAGCTGCGGAAACAGAGATCATTACGGAAGCTGAGACAGAGGAAGCTGCAGAAACAGAGATCATAACGGAAGCTGCGACGGAGGAAGCTGCGGAAACAGAGATCATAACGGAAGC
>DGHP01000014.1:3366-14896 GCA_002392705.1 Lachnospiraceae bacterium UBA3845
GATCATAACGGAAGCCGAAACAGAGGAGACTGCAGAAACGGAAACAGAGGAAATAACAGAAGCAGAAGAAACAGAAACTGAGGAAGCAGAAGAAACCGAACCTGAAAAAGAGACAGAGACGGAGCAGTCTGAGGGATGGAGTCTCGGAAAAGTGATCAAAGTGCTTGGCTCTGTACAGGAACAGCTCACGGATTCTGTATCCACAATCAAAGAACAGGTCGGTATCGGCAGAAGGTAACGTGACAGGAACCGAACAGGCAGATCTGATCATTCAGACTGCTTTCAGGCCAGAAGGAGGGGATGGTCTATGAGAAAAAATTATACTGCGGTCGCTATGGGCGTAATAATGGGGCTTCTTTGTTCCGTTTCCTGCCCGGCGTCAGATCTCTCTGATTATCTTGACGCGGCAAAGAATGTATTTTCTTCCTTTATAGCCGGTGAAAATTCGGCAGCCGCTGCTTCATCCGCTGCCGCTTCTGGAACAGATGCAGCTGCAGCCGGCGCTTCGTCTGCTGCCGCCTCAGGAACAGATGCAGCTGCAGCCAGCGCTTCGTCCGCCGCAGCTTCCGGAACAGACGCAGCTGCAGCCAGCGCTACATCTGCCGCAGTTTCAGGAGCGGATGCGGCTGCAGGTTCCGCAGCCGCTGCATCTGGAGATGATCTTTCACTTGGACTAATTACGGATGACGGCCAGTGGTATTATTTTTCCGGAGATGACGGTTCAGGCGGCGATCAGGGAACATCCGGCACGGGAACGGTGATTCCGGATGCCGCGGCCTCAGCGGGCAGCGACGGCCTGATGTCGGCAGCCTGCGCCCAGGCTTATCTCGATGTCCTGGAAAGGTGCCGGGAGAGGATTCTTCTGTATGACTGGCAGAATACATGGAGCAGATACAGCTTTGACGATCGGGCGGGAGCGGAGACAGAACTGCGGCCTGTCGCGCTGGCGGATGTGTGCGGGGATTCCACTCCGGAGCTGATCTTCGCAGCTGCGCGGCTGCATCAGTATGAGTATTCCTGGATGGCTACTTCCGCGGACCTTTATGTCTATGGCTTTGACGGGACAAAAGCGGTTCAGCTTCTCAGAACGGATATTGATTATCTTGCGGGAGGCGGTTTCCGCTATGTGCTTTTCCAGAGAGCCGGAAGCCGGAATCTCTGGCTGTATTCCAGCTGCGGGGACGAGAACTGGACGGTATCCTTTACAGAGTACGTTCAGTCCGGCCAGAGTCTTGTCGTGAACGAGGTCTGGCAGGAAAATACCTGGCCGGATTATGATTACGGTATGATGGCGGAGTACCTGCACAATGGAGCCCCCCTGGATCAGTGGAGCTATGAGACAGCGAAAAGCGGAATCATCCAGAGTATGGAGACTCTGCTGCTCTATAACTGGGCGGATGACGAGCAGCTGTGCGGCAAAGTTCTGACAATGTCTCCGCAGAGTATGACCTTCCGCGGGGCACTGGAAAAACTGTCAGCCTATGCCGGGAAGCCGCAGCAGGACCCGATTGAGATCCTGAAGGAAGTACCGGACGAATTCTTTTTCTCCAGCGGCGCCGGAGCCTGGGAATGTGACCTCACCCTGAAAGACGACGGGAGTTTCACAGGACAGTATCACGACAGTGACGCTGATGTGGTGTATGTCTGTTCCTTCCACGGGAACTTCGGGGATTTCAGGAAAATCGATGAGAATACTTATTCCATGCGGCTTGAGAACCTGTATTATGACAGGGCTGCCGGGGAAGAATGGACAGACGCCGGAGGCCTCCGTTACATCTCGTCGGATGCTTACGGAATCTACGGGGGAGATCTTTTCTACCTTTACCTGCCGGGACATCCGACCGAAAGCCTGCCGGAAGGATTTTTAAGCTGGGCGGCGATGTACATGTCCGGCTACAGCTCCACCGGCGGGGACACCCCTTATGTACTGAGTATTTACGGGCTCTATAATTCGGCAGGCCAGGAAGGCTTCGGGACATCGATCCATGATATCCTGCAGAAGGCATGGAATGCCGGGGAAGAGGCATCTTACGCCGCTGAGGGCAGCGGAGCAGGCGGGCAGGAGAATCCGCAGGCGCTTCAGAATTCGCAGCCCGTTCCGGTACAGAATTCACAGCCTGCGCCCGTACAGAATGTACAGCCGGCTCCCGTGCAGAATGTACAGTCAGCTCCCCAGCTTCTGCCTTTCAGCAGTGAACGGTACCTGACCGGGGCAGACATTGCAGGATTTAATGCGGATCAGTTACAGACCGCGATCAACGAGATCTATGCCCGTCACGGATACATCTTCAGGACGCCTGAGATCCTGGATTATTTCAGGCAGTATGACTGGTATCTGCCTTCCGTGGCGGATGCATCCCAGGTCTACAGTTCCTGCAGCGATGTGGAGAGAGCCAATATTGAATTCCTGAGCGCGGCGCTCGGATAAAGACAGGATCCTGGTTTCACTGCTGCCGCCCAATCCGGCAGGACTTCTTGCATCTATTGTTCAATATGTGTATACTGCAAAGGAGGATTGCTGCTTTGTAAGTCTTAACATGCGCTCCGGCCGCTGTCTTTCATGAAGCATCCACTGCTGTATATGGGCGGACCGGGGCAGCAGTAAGATAAGCATGCTGATCCGGACAGAAAAAGTATTTTTATGGAGGAGAATCTTATGGGAATTATAGGAGGAATCATTCTGGGGGCGATCGCGGGCTGGCTGGCCGGCAGCATCATGAAAGAAAACGGCGGGATACTGCGTAATATTATCCTCGGAATCGTGGGCGGTTTTGTCGGGAGCTTTGTACTCGGGGCGATCGGCATCAGCGGGCACGGGGTCGTGGGATCGCTGATTGTATCAGTCATCGGTGCCTGCATCGTAATCTGGCTGGGCCGGCTTCTCTTTGGAAGAAGGAACAGATAGTGACAGACTTACTGTCTACATAAAAACATTGGATGCTCCTGCTTATGAATGAGGCAGGAGCATTTTTTCCGCCGAAAGCATACTTTTGACGGGCGCATCATGAATGACAACTGTGAAAAGAAACTTCCGGTGTAAAAAGAAACTTCCGGTGTAAAAAGAAATTTCCGGTGTAAATTGTGGAAAATAAATTCCGGTTGATTTTTTCCGGTTCAGGGCGTACCATGTCAGAAATGGGAATTATCTTTTTCTCATCTTTCGGAATTGTTCCTCTATCCGTTCTTATTTCCTTTATTCTATTTTTTTATCCTTTTTTATCCTTTCTTTTATCTTTTTCTTTTTCATTTCAGATATCATATCTGATCCATTTCAGGAGGTGGCACATCTATGTTCAGAAATCACTTTTTCATGCATGCTGTGTTTTTTTATTCCGCACTGCTTTTTATGCTTATTTCTGTCCGGACAGGGAGAAGAGAACTGTACGCTCAGGAAACGCTGCTGCCGGAAGATTTTGTCATGGAAGAACTGACAGAGGGAGAAATTCTTTATCCCGTTGAACAGCCGGAATCATACACAAGGCAGGAGCCTCTGCCCGGCCCGGAGGAAAGCCCTGAAGGAAAGCTGAATGAAAACCGCCGGCCGGGTAATGAAAGAGGAATAGACCTGGCTCTGGTGATTGACCAGTCCGGTTCCATGAAGAAGTCTGACCCGGACTATCTGTGCCTGGAGGCTGCCGGCCGCTGCATCGATGGGATTCGATCCCTTCCGGGCTCCAGAGTCTGTCTGATTCCATTTTCGGATACCCTTGGAGAAGTGACGTCCCTCACGGAACTGGATTCTGTCCGGGGCAGGAGGAAGATCACAGACGCTCTGGAGAAATTTGCCTATACAGAAGGGGATACGGATATCGGACAGGCTATGATCCGGGCAGTTGAACTGCTTTCCGAAGAGGAGAATTCCGCACCATTTCCGGATAAGAAGGAAGAAGACCGGAAGGGATCCGGAGGAAAACGGGAAAACCGGAAATGGATCGTTCTTCTCACAGATGGTGAGATTGACCTTCCCCGCGCGGAGAATGAGGAGGAGGCTGAGAAAAAATCTCTGACAGATGCCCTGGTCGCCGTGGAAACTGCCCGGAAGGACGGTTTTCTGATCGACACTGTCGCGCTCAGGGTTACAGGAAGGGTGGATGAAAACCTGATGACCTATATGGCGGATATGACCGGCGGCAGCTGCCATCTGGTGGAAGACGCATCGATGCTTCCAGATCTGTTTGAACAGCTTCCGGAGGAGGCGGTTGAGAAAATGCCGGAGACGGAAGCGGAGACAGAGACGGAGATTGAGACTGAGACAGAAACAGAGACGGAACCACCTCTGACTATGACAGGGAGCATTGATGAGACGGTGGTCCTTGACGGCCTGTTTCCACAGTTGTGCAGAGGGGAACTGAATCTGGACGGATTTTTCTCCTCCGGCAGTCCGGGAGAAATCTCTTATACAGCCTATGCTGTAGACGAAGGGATTGCGGAGTGTTCGCTGAAAGGACCTGTGATGCAGATCTCAGGCCTGTCAAACGGCCTGACAAAAATCTGCATGCGCGCCTGTCTGGAGAATGGCTTTTCTCTGGAAAGCAGCTTCATGATCCGGATCAATGGTCTGATTCCATCTGTCTGGTATCTGTGTGCGATTCCGCTTATGTTGATTCCTGCAGGATCCGTGATCCTGCTTCTGCAAAAGTTCAGGAACGCTCCCGGCCGGCTGCGGACTGACAGCAGATGGAAGGGCAGGGGGACAGGCGGAGGCAGAGCACAGCTCAGCGGGACGATTCAATGGTATGTGAAGGGAGAGGGAGAGAGAATCTACGGACTGCCCTCCAGGCAGATCATCGATCTTGCAGAGTATGACCGGAAAATCAGGCTTTCGGATTTTGTCGAAGACGAACTGCTGGAGGGAGCTGAGCTGAACAGGGTTTTCATCAGTCCGGGAGAATACGGGATCCGGATCGAATCGCGGACAAAAACCTGCGTGCTTTCCGCCGAAGATACCGGCATCGTGAAGCGCCTTCTGCTTGAGGAGAGCAGCAGGTTCCGCGTACTGTGCGAGACTTCTTCCGGGAAGGCAGCTGTGATGGCGCTTTACTGCACACAGGAAGACCGCGGGGAAGATGAGGACGAAGAAGAGGAGGACAGAACAAGGCTCCTTGTCTGAAAAAGAGGGCAGAGCAGCCGGAAGAACCATCGGGTAAATATTCGCGATCTTTCTCCAAATCCCAAAAACCGGAATGCGCTTTCTCTCGGCATCTGATATAATCGGGAAAGACTTTCAGGGTCAGTCCGGAATGTACTGTGCTGAAAAGCCTGTGCAGAGAAGCCTGCAGGGAGAGCCGGCGGAGGGAGGGAGAGCATATGTCACTGCATGATGCGGATATCAGAGAGCCCCTGTTCGAATATCTGGAGGAAAAGTACGGAAAAGTCAGAATCATCGAAGAGAAGCAGATGGGCAGATCCAGGGCAGATGTGGTAATGGTTCTTCCGGACGCGGTCGCCGGAATTGAGATTAAGAGCGACGCGGATTCCTATGTAAGGCTCGGCAGGCAGGTGAAGGACTATGACCGTTATTTCGACTATAACTGGCTGGTCGTAGGCTCTACCCATGCCATGAGCAGCAGAGAACACGTGCCCGGATGGTGGGGGATTATTTCCGTAGAGCAGATGGATCCGGAAAAGGCAGCCCTTGATTTTTATATAATCCGTGAGGCGGAAAAGAACCCGGGTGCAGATGTGAAGAGGAAGCTGAAGTTTCTCTGGAGACAGGAGCTTATGCACATACAGAAGCTGAATGGAATGTATAAATACAGCTCAAAGAGCAAGGATTTCGTTATCCGGAAAATGGCCGAAGCCGTGCCTGAAGAGATTCTTCACAGGCAGATCAGCGATGAGCTCTTTGAACGGGATTACAATATATATTCATAATCCTGCTGTCTTAAAGAGTTCTCAATGGATTCTGAAACTGATATAATGTCAGAAAGAGCGCTGCAAAGGAGACATATCAGTCATCCGGGGCATTGAGTCATGGTACAAACTTTGTTTTGGGAGGAGGAAACTGTACTATGGTGAGAAGAGAAACTACACATTACAGGGAACATATGAGAGACGGCAGAGGAACCGTAACGATTCATGATGTTCTGCAGAAGGAGGAACTGAACGGACACGGGAGACTGTATGCGCGGATCGTCCTTCCTCCGGGTGCGAGCATCGGCTGGCATGAACACCTTCATGAGACGGAGCCCTACTATATCCTGAAAGGGGAAGGGGATTTTATTGACAATGACCACAGCGTCCATCATGTGACGGCGGGGGACGTCTGCATCATTGAGTGCGGGCAGAGCCACAGCATCGAGAACAACAGTGACAGCGACCTGGAATTCATGGCGCTGGTTTATAACGAGTAAGCGAAGGAGTCAGGACTGACATGGTAGAAAAGTATTTCAGGACAAAAGGCACCTGTTCCAGAGGAATCCGCATCGGGATAGATGAAGAGGGGATTCTGCGCAAGATTGAATTTGACGGCGGATGCCCGGGCAATACGATCGGCGTCAGCAAACTGGCGCTGGGAAGACCGGCCGAAGAGGTCGCGGAGCTTCTGAAAGGGACAAGGTGCGGCATGAAATCCACATCCTGCCCCGACCAGCTGGCTGCCGGGATTCTGGAAGCGCTGGAAGAGCTGAAAGGTGCCTGACAATAATGCCCTGACCGGGGAGAAACTCTTCAGGGAAGCTGCGCTCATCAATGAGGATAAGCTCAGACCCGTGCTCATGGACTATGAGAATATGGACCACGACAGATTCTTCCGCCGCGGCGATCACCGCCTGCGGGCTGATCGAACTGGCGGGATGCCCGGACGCGATTGTATTATAACCGTTCTGCACCGGACTGCAGAGCGGGCGCAACTGCAGATGTTTTCACAGTGGAATGTGAGGGCGGCCTGATGTGTGGAAACCGTGAATCGTAACGGCTCAGTCATGCCCTGCCCTTCCCCGAAAGACAATGGAGGAGACATGAAAAAACTGCTGCTGAATGGTTCATGGACACTGGAAGTCTCCGGTCTGTCCGAGCCGCCTGTTCCGGCACAGGTACCCGGATCCGTCTACAACGACCTGCTGAACGCGGGAAAGATGCCGGATCCTTTTTACCGGGATAATGAGATGCAGGCCCTTGCCCTGATGGAACATGATTTCAGCTACACCCGGACTTTTTTCGTTCCGAAGGATCTTTTTGACTGCAGCGAGATTCTGCTTCGCTGTGAAGGACTTGACACTGTCGCGGAGATCCGGGTCAACGGCGCGACGGCGGGCAGGGCCGATAATATGCACCGCACCTGGGAATATGATGTCCGGGAATATCTGAAAGCCGGGGAGAATGAGATTACGGTTATTCTGTATTCCCCGACCCGTTATATCCGCGAAGCCTACGCGAAGTCCCGCGCGGACGGCAGTTCGGATGCCATGACAGGATTCCCGCTGCTCAGAAAAGCGCACTGCATGTTCGGCTGGGACTGGGGTCCGAGGCTTCCCGACGCGGGGATCTGGCGCGATATCATGATCATCGGCGTGGAGAAGGCCAGAATCCGCGATGTCTTCATCCGTCAGAATCATGAGAACGGAAAGGTAAGCTGCAGCTTTGATTCCCACCTGCTTTTTGCGGGAAAGAACTGCTGCATGTCCGCCTCTGACTGCGGTCTGAGAGTCGAGGCCTCCCTCACGGCGCCGGATGGAACCGTCATGAGAGCGGAGGGGGAATCCTGCCGGATCGAGGTGCAGGATCCGCAGCTCTGGTGGCCTGCAGGCTTCGGCAGCCAGCCGCTTTATACTGCCTGCGTCCGCCTGATGGACGGGGAGAAGGAACTTGACCGCTGGGAGAAGAGAATCGGTCTCAGAACGATGACGGTCCGCAGGGAGAAAGATCAGTGGGGAGAGAGCTTCTGCCACTGCGTCAACGGCGTGGACATTTTTGCCATGGGTTCCGACTATATTCCGGAAGACAACCTTCTGCCGAGAGTGAATCCGGAGCGGACCAGGCGCCTTCTGGAGGACGCCCGGGCCGCCAATATGAACACGGTCCGCGTCTGGGGTGGCGGTTACTATCCGGATGATTATTTCTATGATATCTGCGACGAGCTGGGCCTGATGGTCTGGCAGGATTTCATGTTCGCCTGCGCGGTATATAACCTGACAGAGGAATTCGACGCCAATATCCGGGCAGAGCTGACGGATAATGTGCGGCGGATCCGCTCTCATCCGTCCCTGGCTCTGTGGTGCGGCAACAATGAGATGGAAGAATTCGTCGCCTTCAACAATGAGTGGGTCAGCTCAAAGCGTCAGGTGGCGGACTACATCAAGATGTATGAGTATGTAATGCCGCAGGTGCTCAGAGAGGAGGATCCGGTCACTTTCTACTGGCCTTCCAGCCCGTCCAGCGGAGGAAGTCTGGACGAACCGCAGGATCCCACCCGCGGAGACGTGCATTACTGGGATGTCTGGCACGGCCTGAAGCCCTTTACGGACTACAGGAACTACCAGTTCCGCTATGTGTCCGAATTCGGCTTCCAGTCCTTCCCCTGCATGGAGACGATTGAGTCCTTCACCCTTCCGGAGGACCGGAATGTATTCTCCTATGTGATGGAGAAGCATCAGAGAAATGCATCCGCCAACGGAAGAATTGCCGCTTACCTCTCACAGACTTACCTCTATCCCTCCACACTGGACAGCTTTGTCTATGCCTCCCAGCTCCTGCAGGCCCAGGCCATGCAGTACGGAGTCGAGCACTGGAGAAGGAACCGCGGCTGCTGCATGGGAACCGTGATCTGGCAGCTGAACGACTGCTGGCCGGTTGTCAGCTGGGCAAGCATCGACTATTACGGCCGCTGGAAGGCTCTGCATTATTATGCAAAACGCTTCTTCGCGCCGGTACTGATTTCCTGCCATGAGGAGGGAATCCTTTCACAGAATACCAATGTAAACGCGGAACCCTTTAAGCTGAAGAAATCCGCCCGCCTGAATGTCAGCAATGAGAGCAGGCAGGATTTTGACGGAAACGCCTTCTGGGCCCTCAGAAGACCGGACGCCTCCGTGATCTGCGAGGGCAGCTTCCCTGTACACGCGCCGGCTTTGTCCGCTGTCTGGATGGAGGAGCAGGATTTCAGCGGTGAGGATACCTATGGCTGCTATTATTCCTATGAGCTGAAGGATAAGGCCGGGAACTTCGTGGGCAGCGGCAGTGTACTGTTCTGCCCGCCGAAGCATTTCCGCTTTATGGATCCGCAGCTCAAGGCACGGATCGAGGGCGACGAGATCGTCGTGAGCGCTTCGGCGTATGCAAGAAGCGTGGAAGTCCTGTGCGGGGCGGATACCGTCCTGAGCGACAACTATTTCGATATGAACGCGGGCGAGCGCAGGGTGCGGATCGTGCGCGGGAATCCGGAGGCGGTCAGTGTCCGGAGCGTCTATGACATAAGATGAAAGCATCCTGGATCTGATAAAGACAGAATCATCTGTATCCCGCCTGCACTGAGGCAGCGGGATACGGACAGCGATACAGGGGAATAAGACAATGAATAATAAGAAAATCGTATTTGAGGCTCCATGGAAGGTTTCATTACAGTCAGAGGAAGCAGCTCTGCATCCCGGAAAGGGCGAAATGCTGGTCGAGACCCAGTACTCCCTGATCAGTACAGGGACAGAGCTTGCCTGCCTGTCGGGGGGCGAAAGCTGGTTTCAGATGCCGGCCGTCCCGGGTTACTGCTGCGTGTCGAAAGTGCTTGAGGCGGGGGAGGACGCGCCTTATAAAGAAGGGGATCTGATCTTCCATTACGGCATGCACAGCCGTTATCAGCTGACAAGCCCGGATTCCTACAATCTGGTGGTGAAGGTGCCGGAGGGGCTGGACCTTTTCTCCATCCCGATGGTCCGTATGGCCACGATTGCGTTTACCTCGATCCGGGTATCGGAGATCGAGCTGGGGGACGTCGTGCTGGTATCCGGCCTGGGGCTTGTAGGGAATATGGCGGCGCAGCTTGCGCGCCTGTCCGGAGCAGCCGTGATCGGCATCGATCCGGCGCCGGCTCGCAGAGAACTTGCTGAAAAAGTCGGGATCGACTGCGCGGTAAGTCCTGAGGAAGCGGCGGCTGCCGTACAGAAGCTGACGGATGGAAGGGGCTGCAATACCGTTATCGAAGCCACCGGCATCCCGGCCTGCGCGAAGACCTGCCTGTCCTACGTGGGCTATCACGGAGAGATGATCCTTCTGGGGACGCCGAGAGGAGATTATGAGACCAATCTGGCACAAGTCCTGCGCTGCACCCATCTGGACGAGCTCGGCTGCGTAACCCTCAAGGGCGCCCATGAATGGCGTCTTCCGACCATGCGGGAGCGCTATGTGAAGCATTCGATCGAGCGCAATACCATGGTCTGCTTTGATCAGATCAGGAGGGGCAATCTGCATCTGAACGAGCTGGTCTCCCATGTCCTGTCGCCTGAGGAGGCAGCGGACGTTTACCTGAAACTGAATGAGGACAGAAACGCGTATCTCGGTATTATCATTGACTGGGCGAAAGCCTGACAGTACTGCTCACCGGTCAGTTTTAAAGCAGCTGTCCCGGTCCGTCTGATCGATGAACCGGAGGACAGATACGGCAGTGAAAAGGCCGGAGAAGCAAGTCCGGTCAGTCCCTGAAGGAGGAACAGAACATGCTTATTAAGGAAGTGGGCCTTCAGCTTTACTCGCTGAGGGATGAAACAGCGAAGGATTTTCGCGGAACGATCGGCAGGGTTGCGGAGATGGGTTATACCGGTGTCGAATTTGCCGGCTACGGCGGCCTGAAGAGCAGTGAGATGGCGGATCTTCTGAAACAGAACGGTCTGAAGGCTTACGGCAGCCATTTCGGCATGCTGCCCAAGACCGACGAAGAACTGGATGCCGAGATTGAGATGAATCTGGCGGTGGGCAACAAATATCTGGTCTGCCCCTGGCATGATATGAAGGATCACGAGGGCGCTCTCCGCTTTGCAGAGATCATGAACCGTACAGCGGACAAGCTGCGTCCCCACGGCCTGAGGCTGGGCTATCACAACCATGACCATGATATGGCGGTGAGCCAGGGCGAGGTGCTGCTGGATACCCTGCTTGCCAATACGGCGGAGGATATCTTCATGGAATTTGACGTATTCTGGGTGGAATACGCCGGATTCAATCCGATGCGTTATATCAGCAGATATGCGGGACGTCAGCCTCTGATGCATCTGAAGGAGCTGGGCGCGGACCGGAAGAGCAATGTGGAGATCGGGGCCGGAATCTCTGATTTTGCATCCTTCATCAGGCTTGGAAAAGAGATCGGCACAGAGCATTTTATCATCGAGCAGGAGGAGTATACGATGCCTCCGCTTGAAAGCTGCCGCAAGAGTCTTGAGAGCCTGCTGAAGCTGTAAAGAAGACGGGAAGGACCCCTCCGCTGTAAGCGGAGGGGTCCTGTGCTTTATACCGTAGACAGATCCCAGACCTCATGGATCTTGGGCACGTCGCTGATCAGGCGTTTGGTGTAGGGAGCGGTCGGATGGAGGATTACCTCGTCCGC
>DGHP01000157.1 GCA_002392705.1 Lachnospiraceae bacterium UBA3845
AGTGCTTCTGCGTCATACTCAAGCCATTCCGGAACAAGTCTGCCGGCTGTTGCATCGGCGATATCCTTGTATCTCTGGGAATCCTTGCACTTTTCCTTGATCTCGATGACATCGCCGGCCTTGATCAGATAGGACGGGATGTTGATGCACTTGCCGTTGACTGTCACATGCTTGTGATCAACGATCTGGCGCGCTTCTTTCCTGGTTCTCGCAAGGCCAAGACGGAAGATGACATTGTCCAGTCTGGACTCCAGCATGATCATCAGGTTCGGACCGGTCATACCGGGCATTCTCTCAGCCTTCTCATAGTAGTTGCGGAAAGGCTTCTCTGTCACGCCGTAGATGAACTTCGCTTTCTGCTTTTCGCGAAGCTGGGTGCCGTACTCGCTGACTTTGCGTCTTGCACGGACAAGATTTCTCTTCGACTTCTTATCATAACCCAGGACGGTCGGCTCCAGTCCAAGGGATCTGCATCTCTTTAATACAGGTGTTCTATTGACTGCCATTATTCTCTACCTCCTGATATTATACTCTTCTGCGCTTCGGCGGACGGCATCCATTGTGCGGAACCGGGGTGACGTCACGGATGGAGATTACGTCAAGTCCATTGGCGGAGAGTGCGCGGATCGCGGCCTCTCTTCCTGAACCCGGGCCCTTTACGAAGACGTCAACCGTCTTCAGACCATGGATCAGAGCAGCCTTTGTTGCAGTCTCTGCTGCCATCTGAGCAGCATAAGGGGTAGATTTTCTGGAACCCTTGAAGCCAAGGCCGCCTGCACTTGCCCATGACAGTGCATTGCCCTGTGCGTCAGTAAGGGTAACGATCGTATTATTGAAAGAGGACTGGATATGTGCCTGGCCTCTTTCGACGTTCTTTTTAACGCGCTTTTTTGTCGATCTCTTTGTAGATTTCTTATCTGCCATCGTTCAATAACCTGCTTTCTCGTTCATTCAATCCGATATCAGTTACTTCTTCTTATTGGCTACAGTGCGGCGCGGGCCCTTACGGGTTCTTGCGTTGGTCTTGGTCTTCTGGCCGCGGACCGGAAGTCCCTTCCTGTGACGGATGCCTCTGTAGCAGCCGATCTCCTGAAGTCTCTTGATGTTCATAGCGACATCTCTGCGGAGATCACCTTCCACCATGATATCCAGCTCTTCCATAGCAGCACGGATCTTATCTACTTCCTCGTCGGTAAGATCTCTCACGCGGGTATCAGGATTCACATTCGCTTTATCGAGAATTTTTCCAGATGTTGTGCGGCCGATTCCGAAGATATATGTCAGGCCGATCTCAACTCGCTTCTCTCTTGGTAAGTCTACACCAGCTATACGAGCCATGTATTTTTCCTCCTAAATCTGAGGCAGCTTTCTGCCGCCCATACTGTCTTTAAATTGGGAGATCCGAAAAGTCGCATCTCCAGCTGCGCCGCTTTTTACAGCTTCACAGCCTTTCCGGTCCATTAAGTGAGAACCTTTTCGTTCCCGCGAATGCACGCGCCTCCCTCCAAGCGGTGGGACGAAAGGTGTAGCCGTGCAGATCCTGCACCGGTATTAAGGACAATATTCCAACGAAATAATCCCGTGTCCGGCGCATGGCTGCGCGCGCGTGCAGGTTTTCTTATCTCATCGTATATTGTCAACGCCCTCTGAAAATGTGGGAGCCGCAGCTTCATCTTCCTGCCGGCAGCCTCATCCGGGCTCTCTCCCACCGGGCGTAATCACCGCTTTATTATGGTCTGTGACTTCTCAGCCCTGTCTCTGTTTGTGCTTCGGGTTCTCGCAGATAATCATGATTCTGCCTTTTCTCTTGATCACCTTGCACTTCTCGCACATGGGCTTCACAGATGAACGAACCTTCATCTCCTCGCATCCTCCTCTCCGTCATCTATTCTGCCTCCGCAAAAGGGCGCACTAAACCCCTTCAGCGGACATGCTCAATTATTATATTACCGCGCGTTCCTAAAAGCAAGCGCCTTTTTAAATTTTTAGGACCTGGGTCCAAGGTCTCTTCCGCATAAAAAGGGACTCAGCTTCTTCCGTGCGGAAGATGGGGTGAGGCGGATTAAGAAAAAGGTCCGGTGGACCTTTTTCCCGCCGAACCGACCGACGAGCAGTTTACTGCGAGGAGACCTTGAACCCTGGGTTCAAGGCCTCCTCGGCACGAAAAAGCCCAGGTCTTCCGACCTGGGCTCTTTTCGTGCGGAAGATGGGACTTGAACCCACACGACGTGACCGTCACAAGATCCTTAGTCTTGCTCGTCTGCCAATTCCGACACTTCCGCGAACGAACAGTATCATACCAAAAGGATGCTCATCTGTCAACATCTGTTTTAGATTTTTTTCGAAATTATTTTTATGGAATCCTTTCTGTCAGTCCTCAATCCCTTCAAGGCGCTTCTCAATCATGTCATTGATGATCTGAAGCGCGCGGACACGGGCATAATATTTGTTGTTGCCCTCTATGATATGCCAGGGTGCAAAATCGGTGGAGGTATAGCGGATCATATCGTCCACGGCCGTCTCATACTGATCCCATTTATCCCTGTTGCGCCAGTCCTCATCCGTGATCTTCCACTGCTTGGCCGGATCCGCCTGGCGGGCGTTGAAGCGCGCCAGCTGCTCGTCATTCGTGATGTTGATCCAGAATTTGACGATCACGGCGCCCCAGTCATAGAGCTGGCGCTCAAAGTCGTTCATCTCCCCGTAGGCCCTCTGCCAGTCCGCCGGGGTGCAGAAACCCTCGAGCCGCTCTACCATGACGCGTCCGTACCAGGTGCGGTCAAAGATGGCGATATGGCCGTCCTTGGGAAGCCTGGTCCAGAAACGCCAGAGGAAATGCCGGTCTTTCTCCTCCTTTGTCGGGGATGCGATCGGCATAACTTCATAACCGCGCGGATCCAGAGCAGCCGACACACGCTTGATGTTGCCTCCCTTTCCGGCTGCGTCCCAGCCCTCGTAGGCCACAATCATGGGAACTCTGTGCTGGTAGAGCCTGTTGTGGTTCTCTTTCAGGCGCTTCTGCTCTTTCTTGAGCAGGCTTCTGTACTCCTCCTCCCCGAGGGACTTGTCCATGTCCACATCCTTCAGGGCGGGCATGCTGATAAAGTTATACTGGCCCGGATCAATCACCGCGGACAGATTCGCCGCATTGCGGTCCCGCTCATCTTTGAGCTTCAGGGCTTTCGTAACCTCATCGATCATGATCTGGAAGATATCCAGGATCGCCGTTTCCTTATCGGATCCGGAGATTACGTGCCACTGGGCATATGGCCGGTTTGTGGCTTCCAGCATGGAATCAAAGGCCTGATAATAAGTTTTGTAATCATGCAGCATGCGGCGGTCCTTCTCGGTCACCCTCCACTGCGTGCTCTTCTTTCTCGAAAGTTTCTCCTGACGCTTGCGCATCTCCTTCTTGGAGATATGCAGGAAGAACTTGATAATCACATAGCCGTTGTCCACCAGCCCTTTTTCAAAGCTGTTGATCTCATTCACATGGCGCAGGTTGGTGATCTCGTCGACCTCGTTTTCCACCCGCATCACGGAAATCTCCTGATACCAGGACTGGTCCATGATCGACCACTGCCCGGCTGCGGGGATCGTCTTCCAGTACCTCCACATCATGGGCTCACGCTTATCTTCCTCCGTCGGGGGCAGCGTATTCACAACCGAAAACCAGCGCGGGTCAAAATTCAGGATGAGTTTCTGAATCACAGAGCCTTTTCCTGCCCCGCTCCAGCCTTCAAAGAGAACGATGACCGGGAGTTTTTTCTCCTTGACCGGCGCGTCCAGTCCGGTCAGCTTTTCCTTCAGAGTTCCGATCTTCGCACGGTATTCTTCATCTGATACTTTTTTCTTCAGATCAACCTTCTCAAGCATATTCTTTATTCCCCCTCATTCAGCACTCTTATGTTCTCCGTTAAGGATATATCTATAATAGCACCAAAGCGGGGTTTTCACATCTGCTATTTTGGTAAAAATGACCGAATTCTGCGGTGCGGTTTCACTCTGCCCAGGCTGCGTCCGCGAAAGCGGTAAACCGTATGCGCCGGTTATTTCCATTTGGAAATCATTATTTTCCATACGGCAGTATTGCGGTTTACAAACGGGTGTTTGCACACTATACTTGTAATGGAGATGAAGCGTGTAACCGGAAAGGAGTCAGGCTCATGACAGTTGAAGAGATGAAAAAAAGAAAAACCGAACTCGGCCTCACCAGCCAGATGATCTCTCAGATGTCCGGCGTTCCGCTCGGGACGGTACAGAAGATTTTTGCAGGAACCACCAAAGCGCCGCGCAGACTCACGATCGAGGCGCTGGAGAGAATCCTCAGCCATTCGGGACCTTCTGAGATGGCTGAGGACAGACAGGCTTATATACAGGAAGGGATCAGCCGGAGCGAAAATCAGCCCCGGCAGGACTGTATGCTCCGTGAAACCCCTGCTCCCTATGATACGGCGGTCCGGTTCGATTCAATCGCCGGAGATCACCGGTATACGCTCGATGATTACTATGCCCTTCCGGACGAGCGGCGTGTGGAACTCATCGACGGTGTCTTCTACGATATGGCTGCGCCGGATTTTCTTCACCAGCTGATCCTCACACATCTGTCAAACCAGTTCTATGAGTGTGCCGAACAGCATGATATGCCCTGTGAAGTATTCCAGTCACCTTGTGACGTCCGCCTGGACCGGGACAACTATACCATGGTGCAGCCGGACCTCCTGGTGATCTGCGGCCGGCAGGATTACCTCCATATGAAGTGCCTGGAAGGCGCTCCGGATCTGGCTGTGGATATTCTCTCCCCCTCCAGCCGCTCTAAGGATATGATTCTGAAGCTGTATAAATATGAAAAAGCCGGCGTCCGGGAATACTGGATCGTAGACCCGGACCACCGGACCGTGACCGTTCATTTCTTTGATACGGATGACTATGATCCGGTGCGATACTCGTTCCATGATCAGATTCCGGTCCGGATCTCAGAAGGGAAATGCTCCATTGATTTTTCCAGAATTGAACAGCGGCTGGCCCGTTATGAGTGACATTCGGGCAGAAAAAGGAGGATGGCGCAATCGTTGCTGCGACAGCCCCCCTTTTTCGCTGACCATCCGGCAGATCAGCCGGATTGCTTCAGAAAAAGGGCAGCCTTAGTCCGGCTGCCCTGTATTCTCTGATTCATTCACCTGTTAAGCAAGCTTACCCTTCGCCATCTCGGCCAGATCCGCGAATCCCTTCGCGTCATTGACTGCCATGTCAGCCAGAACCTTGCGGTTCAGTTCGATACCGCAGAGCTTCAGTCCATACATGAATCTGCTGTAGGAAAGGCCGTTGATGCGGGCTGCTGCGTTGATGCGGGCGATCCACAGCTGACGGAACTGTCTCTTTCTCTCTTTGCGTCCCGCATAAGCGCTGGTCAGAGCGCGCATGACGGACTGCTTGGCGATTCTGTACTGTTTGGAGCGGGCGCCTCTGTAACCCTTTGCCAGCTTCAGGACTCTGTTATGCTTTTTTCTGGCGTTTAAGCCACCTTTAATTCTTGCCATTGTCTTATCCTCCTAAAATATGCGAAAGCTGTATCCGATCCCGAAAATCAGAGATACGGCAGGATCTTCTTCATGTTCTGTGCATTGGTCTGATCCGTAACAGTGGACTTGCGCAGATTTCTCTTCCTCTTGGTGGACTTCTTGGTTAAGATATGGCTCTTGTACGCCTTATTTCTCTTCAGCAGGCCGGTCCCGGTCTTCTTAAAACGTTTTGCAGCTGCTCTGCTTGTTTTCATCTTTGGCATAGCGTTACATCCTCCTTTAATCAGCTTTTCTTTGGTGACAAAATGACGGTAAGAGTTCTTCCTTCCTGCTTGATCGGCTTATCGACAGCTGCGATATCCTCACAGGCTTTGGCGAAGTCCTCCAGAATATGTCTGCTGGCCTGCATATGAGCCATCTCGCGTCCTCGGAACCTCAGCGTGACCTTCACCTTGTTTCCTTTTTCCAGGAACTTGCGGGCATTGGTCATCTTGGTGTTCATGTCGTTCACATCAATATTGGGCGAAAGGCGAACTTCTTTCACCTCCACGATCTTCTGCTTTTTCCGGGCCTCTTTTTGTTTGCGGACCTGCTCATAACGGTACTTTCCGTAATCAATAATCTTGCATACAGGCGGCTTTGCCTGGGGCGCGATCTTGACCAGGTCAAGTTCTGCCTCTCTCGCAAGCTTCAAGGCATCAAAAGCAGACATGATGCCGAGCTGTTCTCCGTGTTCTCCAACCAAACGAACCTCTCTGTCCCGGATCTGTTCGTTAATCATTAAATCGCTAATGGTTTTGCACCTCCCTCTATTGATATGATGCCGACGCTTTTTGTCCTGCCCTGTCCTGATTCCATATCCGCCCTTTCCCGGCCGGCAGTCAGAAAATCGCTCCTTTCCCCTGCCTGAACATGAGATCTTTCCATAGAAAAAGCGGATAACACAGTTATCCGCTCAAAGCCAAATAATACCCGCATATGCATACCGGGCAACAGCTGTGAACCTCGAATCGCGCCTCCGCGTCTGGGTGAGAGTGGATACTCTGCTTTCCTGTCTCAAAACACAAGTACTCTATCACATCCCCAGGCAGCTGTCAAGGCAGAAATGCATCGCAGCGGTTCTGTAAAATCCGATGTTCTGATTTATGCTGTCTGATCTTCATCTTCGGACTTCTCTTCTTCCGTACCAAATGTGGCCGCCGCCTTCTGGGCGATATAGCGGGTATGCCGCTGAAGCAGTTTAACCCCTGAAACAATGACACCCGCTGTCGCGGCTGCAACCAGAAGGGCTGCTTTTCTCTCAAGACTTGTCACGATACTACCTCCTCTGTAAAACATGTTCCTGCGCAATTCCGCCCTGGGGATCTGTCAAACATGCTCCTGCACAATTCCACCCTGGCGGAATGAAACCCGGACTTAAATCCACAGGCATCCGCGCAGCGAACTGCTGAATAACCGCTCAGATCGCTCCCCGCAGGAAAGACGCCGCAAGCGCCGCGGCTTCCCGCACGATATAGTGCAGCTGCATCAGCGGATCCGATGCCGCCGGGATACCGACCGGATCTTCATAGCCAAGCTTTTCCGCCAGCATCAGGGCCCTGCAGATATGGAAATTGTTGGAAATAATCCCGCACCTTTTCTTCGAGCAGCCCGTCAGCTGATCGGCGAACAGGAGGTTTTCCCGGGTTGTCACAGACCGGTCTTCCATGACCAGGCGTTCCGTGGCAATCCCCCTCTCTGTCAGGTCGTTCCACATGCACTGCGCTTCAGAAATATCCTCCCCGCCTCCCTGGCCGCCGGAAAGGATCAGAATCCCGTCCGGATATTCCTGTGCCCAGGAATATGCGCGGTCCAGCCGTTTTTTCAGGGCCTTCGAAGGAAGCGTGCCCTTCACCTGGGCCCCCAGGACAACCGCATAGTCCGCGTCCTTCCGGGCGGATCCCTTCAGCCCCCGCAGAACCGGAATGCTCAGGATCAGGATCAGGCAGATCCCCGCAGATGTCCCGAAAAGCAGGACCTTTCTCAGAAGGGGGAAAAGCTGGTTTTTGCCAAGGTATGCAATTCCCAGAAACGCAGCGGAAAGAAGGATCCAGAACCAGGCAAAATTGGCAGACGGCCCGGCATAGACCGCTATCAGCGCGTAATATGCAAGGCAGGCGGCTCCCAGAATCAGACATGTTCCGTCCATACGATCACCCCCGCGTCCTCACGGCAGCCTGCCGGCGGCCGGAATCCTCTGTTTTCCTCCCGGCCCGGGCTGCAGCTTCTGCTTCCGCAAGCCTGTGCCCGGGAGTGCCCACTTGTCCACGGCCGGGCTGCAGCTTCCGTTCTGCAAGCTTACTCTTCCTTCCCGGCAAGCATCTCCTGAAGCTCCTGCTCAAGCTCGGGCGTTCTTCCGTGGCAGATCTTATACTTCTTTCCGCTTCCGCACGGGCAGGGATCATTGCGGCCGATCTTCTTCGGCTTCACAACCGTGTTCATCTTCTTGGCTTCCAGATAGAGCTTCTTTCTGGTCTCCTCATCAAAGATGCTGTTCCAGCCTTCGAGGCCGTAGAGCCAGTCCGCTTTCGCGTCGACCATATTCTTATACAGCATCTCCTTGTCAAAACCAAGGTTGACGACCGTATCCTCCTCCATCGTCTCAATCGGGTTCTTCTCTTTCAGGGAATCGTTGATTCCGTCAAGGAAGCCGACCATGGTCTGAACCGGGACATTATACTTCTCCGCCAGCTCTTTCACGGTTCCGCTGACCAGTTCATCCGGCTGAGCCAGAAGCTGCTCATAGATCCCTTTCTCGATCATGAAATAGTTCTGCCAGAACTGCTGCATCTCCTTCTTATCGGCCTTCGAATTATAAGCGACCTCTCTCCATGCGTCCAATAATGCCATAACTGTACCCTCTTCTCCTCTTTGTCTGTTCTCCGGCCGGATCTCTTTCTCAGGCGGCTGCCTGCCGGTACAAGTTTCCGGAAGCAGACCTTCTGCGCGAACTGATATGGATCACAGACCGGATTTTTGTTCTTTCAGCGCCGGGCCCGCTTTCTGCCAGCGGAATCATCCCGCGCTTATACGCTGTGTCCTGTCGTAAAAAAGCCGCCTGAATGCGGCACCGTCACAGTATACCGTATCCAGACAGCAATTTCAAGATTGCCCTTTCCACGCTGCTTTGCCGCCCTTGCCGCCCTGCTTTGCTGCGGGGACTTTGCGGATGGCGGAAAATATGCTACACTGGGCGAAACGCTGCGCCGTCCGGCACAGCAGGCAGCCGGACGCAGTGTCCGCAGTTGCCGCAGACGCACGCAGTCATGTCAGAGCGGAGCGGATATTCCGCTCTGGATTTTCACGCGGACAGGCGCAAAATCCGCTCCGGCAGTTCAGTCCGCCGGGACAGACGGCCCGCCGCGGCTTCTCCATGAAAGGAATTTCGATATGAAATCTGCAAAACGCATTCTGGCTCTGGCCGGCGTCATTATAATCCTCGGCCTTTACCTGGTCACCTTTTTTCTCGGAATCTTCGGCAGTCCGAATACCAGGAACTGGCTGATGGCAGCCGTGGTCATGACAGTTGTCGTCCCGGTTCTGATCTATGCCATGCTCCTTGTCGCCCGCGTTCTTTCGCGGCGCGGCTCTGGAAATAATGAAAAGAAAGAAAGGGAAGAACAAAACTGAGCCTGTTCAGGCCTTAGTGAGACCGAAGCGGTAGATATCGTAGCCGGCGCTCTGCGTCACAAGTTCACATCCGCTTCTTTCCAGAAGCAGGCGGTTCGCAAGCTCCGTCTCCACAATCAGATAGTCGGTTCCTGTTTTCTTCAGGCACCTCTTCATCTCTTTTTCACTGATGGTATCATCGAGTCCGTACATGCCGCGCAGGATCAGGGCACACTGTCTGTAGGTCCTGTTCCCTTTGTAGGAGAGGCCGGTTGACCGGTTACCCTCATAATAAAGGCGCATATTGCGGTCAAAGCTGAGCGCGATCCCGGCGTCATACTGCCGCACGGCAAACTCCAGCTTAAAGGGAAAAATACAGCGGGGCAGCGAAGAAGCAAAAAGCTCCGCCCCTTCCGCGCTCTTCAGGTCGGCTCCGGCAAGTTCTTCCATCGCGGCGGCATACTCCCGTGTTCTTTCATAGTCCTCATGCACCGCGCTGCACAGGCCCGGAACCGCGCCGTCGACCTTATAGACATTCGTCGGCAGGGCAGTTCTGCTGAGCAGATTTTCCACTCCGGGATTCAGCGGGACCAGAAAAACCAGCGCGGCCAGACAGATGCCGAAAAGAAGCAGTCCGGTTATCTTTTTTTTCTGCCTTGTCCAGAGCAGGGTCAGATACCAGGCAGCTCCTGCCGTCAGCGGAAACACCCAGAATACCCGGTAGTAAACCGTCGTCATGCCGAATCGCGGGACGATCTTTCTCACCGGAAAGGGATTGCAGACCGTCAGGGCCATGCAGATCAGAATCAGCCACAAGACTTTTGAGACAGGCCACGCATCCCCTGCCCTGACGGTTTTCATTTTCACCGCAAGGACCAGATGCAGCAGCATGCCGCAGAGCGCCACGGCAAAAAAAGGCCAGCTCCGGCCAAGGTATGTTTTCAGACATTCTGCTACGAACCGCAGTCCATAGGCAGAAACCGTAACTCCAGACACTTCCGTACATCCTTTCTCAAAACAGAACGTTTCGTTCACGGTCCGCCGCGCGGCAGCTGATAAAGATCAGCGCACAGCACTCAGATACAGCATCCCGTGCTGCGTCATGTAATAGACCCCCGCCCACAGAAGCACAGGCAGGCATCCCGGGAAAAACAGCAGAAGATCCTTCCATCTGCGCCGGAAAAGCAGTACCGGCAGGATCCCGCAGGCGCTGAGCACAAAAAGAAAGACCGAACTTGCCGAAAAGCACACTCCCGCGAAGCAGATCCAGAACAGGTTCCGGAAGAGCATCCTGTCATAGTTCCCGCGCATACAGGATACGCAGAGAGCGAAAACACAGGGCAGGCAGAGATTGGCGATCAGGGCTTTTCCCTCGTAGGAGCGGGTAAACAGAAAGATTCCCGGCAGATAGATGGTGGAGGAAAAGAGGTTCAGCAGGAACACCGCCAGCAGGAACAGATCCGCCGCCCTGCGGCTCAGGGTTTCCGGACCGTTCACGATGCTGCGCACCTTTCCCTCCCGGCGCCCGTGTCCGGTAAAAAGAACACGGCCCAGGCGGTAGACTGCGATATCTGCCATCAGCACATTGACGGCGCTCGTGACGCTTCTGGCCTGCACCATCACGGGTATGCGGAACAGGTCCGCCATCACCGCGCTGTGGTAAGGAAAACAGCTGAGGGCGTAGCGCGCCTTGAAAACCGGAAGCGCAGCTCCGCTCGTGGGATCAAAACGGCCCAGTGTATTGGTAAACAATGCCGTGGAAGCCATCCCCACATAATAGTCGGAATCGGCGGAAGCGTCGGTGTAAAGCAGGACAATCAGGACAGATGCCGCCGTCACCGCCAGGACGATCCACAGGCCGAAACCGTGGGACTTCAGTTTTTCCCCCAGTCTGGTTAAACAGACAGCCCAGGCCTTTCTCCCGCAGACGATGCCCGCGGCAAGAATCACTGCCATGACGGCGGCCATGCATCTGCTCAGGGCGTGCAGACTGAGAAGGCGCAGCTCAAAAAACAGGCACAGCGCCTCAAAAAGAGAATAATATACGAAACAGCCGAGCAGCGCAGCGCTGCTCAGCCTGAAAGTTTCTCTTTTCCGGATCCGCATCACGACCGACCCCAGGCACAGAAAAAGCGCGGGCTGCAGGATCAGCGGCGGAATCGCTCTTAACAGAATATCCATATCAGTTCTTCAGCGGGCTTTCACGGTAAATAATCTCATCACGGCCCGGCCCGTTGGATACCATGGTGATCGGATATCCGATCTGCTGCTCTATGAATTCGATGTATCTGCGGCAGTTCTCCGGAAGGTCCTCGTAGCGGCGGATCCCCCTGATCTCACAGCGCCAGCCCGGAAGCTTTTTCCACACCGGCTTTGCCTTCTTTAAAAGGGCAGTGGTCGGGAAATCCGTGGTCTGCTTCCCGTCGATCTCGTAGGCCACGCAGACAGGAATCTCGTCCAGATAGCCCAGCACATCCAGAACCGTGAAGGCCACATCCGTTGCCCCCTGCAGCCTGCAGCCGTACCTTGACGCGACGCAGTCATACCAGCCGACTCTGCGCGGACGGCCTGTGGTGGCGCCGTATTCGCCGCCGTCTCCCCCGCGGTTCCTGAGGGTCTCCGCTTCCTCCCCGAAGATCTCGGATACGAATTCTCCCGCTCCGACAGCGCTGGAGTACGCTTTGGAAACAGTCACAACCTTCGTGATCGCGTAAGGCGGAATCCCCGCGCCGATCGCGCCGTAGCCTGCCAGAGTCGAGGATGAGGTCACCATCGGATAGATGCCGTGATCCGGATCCTTCATGGTTCCCAGCTGGCCTTCCAGCAGAATCGTCTTTCCTTCGCGGATCGCATTTTCCAGGAAAGTCGCGGTATCTGCCGCGTAAGGCGCGATCATGTCACGGTAGCCGTGCAGTTCCTCAAGAAGGCTTTCTTTGGTGAGAAGCGGTTTATGGTAGAGATGCTCCAGCATCACATTCTTCAGTGTGCAGATCTTCTCCGCCTTCTCGCTGAGAATCTCCTCATCCCAGAGTTCACTGACCTGGAAACCGATCTTGGCATATTTGTCCGAATAAAAAGGCGCGATGCCAGACTTGGTCGAACCGTAGGACTTGCCTGCCAGACGCTCTTCCTCGTAAGCGTCGAACAGAATATGGTAGCTCATCACGATCTGGGCCCGGTCCGACACCATAAGCTTCGGCGCGGGAACGCCCGCGTCCACCAGCTCATTTACCTCCTTCAGGACCAGGGGAATGTTCAGTGCCACGCCGTTTCCGATCACGTTCGTGATATTCTGGTGGAATACGCCGCTCGGAAGGGTGTGCAGGGCGAACTTGCCGTATTGGTTCACAATCGTGTGGCCCGCGTTTGCCCCGCCCTGAAAGCGCACAACGATATCCGCTTTCTCAGCCAGTGTATCCGTAATCTTTCCCTTGCCCTCATCGCCCCAGTTGGCTCCGACTACTGCCTGTACCATAATATCTTCCTCCTTAGACGCTGATCTGCGCGCTGACGCCAAGCTCATCTTTATTCTTCTCAAGCAGCGGCCGGATCACCCCGTTCAGGTATTTCTCCACCTGAACCGGCGCGTATCCGACGTATCTGCGCGGATCCATGCTCTTTTCCAGCTCTTCCCTGCTCAGGTGGAACATGGGATCCTCCGCGATCAGGGTCAGCAGGTTGTTGTCCAGCCCTTCTTCCTTGACCGTCCGTCCCGCCTCCATGGAGAGAGTCCGGATCTTCTCGTGCAGTTCCTGCCGGTCTCCCCCGGCCTTCACCGCGTCCATCATGATATTCTCGGTCGCCATGAAGGACAGCTCCGCCATCAGATGCTTATAGATTACCTTCGGATATACCTTCATCCCGTCCGTGACGTTCAGGCACAGATCCAGGATTCCGTCCGCGGCCAGAAATGCTTCCGCCACGCTGAGCCGCTTGTTCGCGGAGTCGTCAAGCGTACGCTCAAACCACTGCGAGGCGCTGGTGATCGCCGGATTCAGCGCGTCCGCGATCACAAACCGGGACAGGGAAGCGATCCGCTCCGAGCGCATGGGATTTCTCTTGTAAGCCATGGCGCTTGAGCCGATCTGGCTCTTCTCAAACGGCTCCTCCACCTCCTTGAGATGCTGGAGGAGACGGATGTCATTGCTCATCTTATGGGCGCTGGCCGCGATGCCGGCCAGAATGTTCACCACCCTGGTATCAACTTTTCTGGAATAGGTCTGCCCGGAGACCGGATAGCAGGCTTCAAAGCCCATCTTCTCCGCGATCAGGGGATCAATCCGGTCCACCTTCTCCGTATCCCCGTCAAAAAGCTCCAGGAAGGAAGCCTGGGTCCCGGTGGTGCCCTTGGATCCGAGCAGCTTCAGGCTGCCGGATACATATTCAAGGTCCTCCAGATCCATGACGAACTCATTCATCCAGAGCGTTGCCCTTTTGCCCACCGTAGTCGGCTGGGCAGGCTGGAAATGGGTAAAAGCCAGGGTCGGCAGATCCTTATAGTTCTCAGCAAAAACGGCAAGCTTCGCGATCACGTTCACAAGCTTTTTGTGAATGAGCTTAAGCGCCTCCTTCATGATGATAATATCCGTATTATCACCCACATAGCAGCTGGTCGCCCCGAGATGAATGATCCCCTTCGCTTTCGGACACTGCAGCCCGTAAGCGTAAACATGGCTCATCACGTCGTGCCGGACAATCTTCTCCCTGGCTTCGGCGTCAGCATAGTTGATATCGTCCTTATGCGCCTCCAGCTCGGCGATCTGCTCGTCCGTAATATTCAGGCCCAGCTCCTTCTCCGTCTTCGCCAGGGCAATCCAGAGTCTCCTCCAGGTGCGGAACTTCATGTCCTGGGAGAAAATATACTGCATCTCCCTGCTGGCATAGCGCTGGGATAATGGACTTGTGTAACTGTCGTAGCTCATCTGTCTGCCTCCTCCGGTAAACTTTCCCGGTATTTTCTTTAACCAGGTCCCGGCGTGCGGAAATCCGCGCGCTTCCGGCCATACCCGCTCCGCCGCCTTCATGGGGCAGGGTACCGCCGCGGGAACCGCCGCCATTATACCTGAAAGACACACGCGGCGCAACTGCGGAAACACCGCTTCTGTCAGCGGTTCTCTTAAACTGCGGATACACCGCTTCTGTCAGCACTCCCCAAAGCCGCGGAAACACCGGTTGTATCAGCAGTGCCGTTCAGCCGAAAGCCCCTCTCCGGTACTCCTCCTTCATCTGCCTGAGCACTTCCTCGTCCGTCAGGCTTCCCTGGGGTCTTGCCTTCAGCCTGTCACGCGTATCCGCGGCAATCTTCAGGTTATATTCCTGGATCTTTTCGATCAGGACCGGATCCGCTCCCAGGCTCTCCAGTTTGACGCGGTATTCCTTCTCATCCAGAAACAGCGGCAGCGTACTGACATATCTGCGCATCATCTCCCGGGAGCGGACCAGCTTCCAGGCGCTGAGAAAACAGTCCGCCGCGTTGCTGTAGCGGAACTGCAGGGCATATGCGCATCCAAGGTTGTTCCAGACGAGCGCATAGAACTGGGCGCCGAGACTGCTGGGCGAGCTGTTCCGGTTCAGGATTTTCCTGTAGGCCGAGATCGCCGCCGTATATCTTCCGCTCTGGACCAGATAGTCCGCGCGGATCTTGGACCGCTCATCTTCCGGCCCTACCTGGACGCGGGTCAGTTCCTCCCTGAGCGCGTGCTGCTCCCTGCCCGACAGATATCCGATCTCGGCAAATACCGGCATGATGAAATAGCTGACGTCTTTATCCGGCCGCTCCATCGCCTCGGACATCTTCCGGCTGAGCGTCTTCAGCCCCAGCTCATCCCGCACCCAGTCGCAGAGCCTGCTGTTCACGACGCTCCCGTCGATCAGATACAGGTTCTCCTTCAGGAAAAAGCACAGTTCTTCTATGGAACAGATGCTGACGCCTATGCTCTCTATGTAAAACGGATGTTCCGCTGTCTTAACCGTACACAGATCGAAAGCCACTCTTCTTTCCCCCTCTGATCAGAAAGCCGGTCAGGGCTTCAGGTCTTATCAATTCTGATCTCTCTTTTCCAGATCCTCCCGCTGGGCGGGCAGAAACCGCCGAAGCCCAGATCCTCCACCTCCAGCGTGCATTTTTTCTGTGAGGTAAAATAGAGGGTCATCCGCAGCCTGGTGGCGCGGTTCCTGCGGTCCGGAAAATGATCCAGCCTCAGTACGTGCCTGACGGTCTCCCCCTCTTCCATAGGGCTTGTCAGGACCGTGATACTCGTCTCTCCGTCGGGGATGATCTCACAGCTGCTGTGGGCTTCATACCAGTTGACCCCGGCGTTTACGAGCGGGTAATACTGCTCTCTCCCCCTGACCCGCAGCTGGATGCCCACATTCTCCGGGACCATGTCTACGCCGCTGAAGATAAGATCCGGCATCTGGATCCGGCCTGCCCTGGCCATCGCTCCGCAGCAGGCGCCCTTGGAGAACAGGTTCTGTCCCTGAAAGGCATGCCGCCGGAAGGTCAGGTACTGGAAGGAACGGACAGCCCAGGAACGGTCAAAATATGTCCCGTAGAGGTAGCTGGTGGTCACGTTTCTCCGCTCAAAGAGTCTGCCGAGGAGCTCGTATAAGAGACGGTCCCGCTCCTTATCCCAGTCCTCGTCGCTCCTGCCGGCCCGGACGCTGTCGCTCACATCCGTCGAAGCGACTTCGCTGATCGAGACGATGCCCGGCCGGACCGTCCTGTCTATATGCAGGATGTGGCCGATCATCCGCTCATTTTTGTACTGCAGGAAGGCAACGTCCCCGTTCCACAGTTCCCTGCGCTTATTGACAACATAATAGTAAAAGCTGGTCCGCCAGTCCTGAAAATAGAGATTCCTGCGCATGACGCCGATCTTCTCCATAGCCTGGGCAAGATTCTCGCTCATCTTCGGTTTCAGTTCCGGCAGCGTCACGCAGACGCTGACGCTTCCGGGATCCGGCTTCCCGGGTATCTGCTCCAGAAGTTCCTTCAGAAATGCCGCGAGCTTCTCAAGGGAGTAGCTCCCTCCCATGATGATGCCCTTCCAGACACTGACCGGAACTTCCTGCATGCCGCTCTCCCCGCCGGACGGCAGTACCAGGGTCTGGGGTTCGTCCAGCTGATCGCCGAACCATGTAATCTGCGCCCCTTCGCGGGAAATCTGCAGACCCGCAAAAGTCTCCTTCTGCTCCATCTCTCTCTCCGATCTGTTTCAGAAAAGCGGCAGCATGAAAAAACACAGCTCCGCTTTCATCGCCGCCAAAGGCAGAAACTGCCGCACAGCTCCGCTTTCATCGCCGCCGCGGGCAGGGACTTACATCACAGCTCCGCTTTCATCGCCGCCGCGGGCAGGGACTTACGTCACAGCAATGTAAACAGTTCCCTTGTCAGAAGATCCGTCTCCTGATAATCCTCAAGCTCGCTGAGGTATTCCTCCCTGCTGCCCTCCTCCAGCTTCTGCGCCATCGCAAAGAGCTTTCCGTAGCGGCTGTTTTTCAGCGACTCCGGTACAGCCCGGGCCCGCAGAGTCCGCAGGCTGCTGCGGAAATGCTCCCCTTCCGGGCTGATCTCCTCTGTGCGGCACTCCAGCTCTTCGGAGCCGAAGAGGACAAATTCCCGGACCCGGATTCCCTGAAAGACATCTCTCATGGTCTCCTCCGTCCACTCCCCGTCCGTTCCCCTGAAGCGGTAATACAGCTTTACGCTGCTGGCAGGATCCGCCACACATTCCAGAAAGACTTTATCGTCGATGCTCAGCGGATCTGTCAGTTCCGCCGGAAAACGCTGGAAAAAGGCAAAGCGGATCCCGCGGCTGCTGAACTGTTCCAGGAGTTTCGAGGCTGTTTTTTTCTTTTCTTCCGTCAGCTTAATCAGTCCTGACAGGTACTGGAGCAGGGCCAGCGCGCAGGTATCCGGCAGCTGCCCGCCCTTCAGATAATCGCTCAGGATATCCTCAAAAAGGAGCTCCGAAGTGGGTTCCCCCTTAACCAGATAGCGATAGCTTTTCAGAATCACATAGGCCTGGCAGAGCCTCCTGTTCCCCAGGGACGCGCGGTAGTTCAGGTAGATACCCTCGCTTCCCGAGCTGTCCTCCCCGGTAAACAGAAGCATGCTCAGAATCTTTCTCTCAAGATCCATCGTCTCCAGCTCATACTCATGCGCCGCGGCCCAGATCTGCCGCATGAGCGCAAGCGGTCCTTCGTAATAGAGAATCAGGTAGCGGAGAATGTTCTCATCATATTTGCCCAGCGAAAAGCAGAGGCCGCACAGGCCGGAGAGAAAACTTCTCTCCTCGAACTCGCAGGCGATGACCATCTGGGAGCAGATGCGCACCAGAAGGGGAACGGGAAGATTCTCCGGCCCGTATTTTTCCAGGATTCCGTAGGCTTCCTCATAGAGGCCTTCCTGGGTCAGCAGGTAAAGCAGCTTCTGCCTGTCCAGGGCAATATAATCCGCATAGTTGATATGCCTGAGGAAATGGAAGAGATTCTCCTCGTCCGGATGGTCCGTATAATAATCCAGCAGCCAGCCCCGCACCTGCCTGCGGAATTCCTCCGACAGGGCGCTCATGTTCACGGCGCTGAGAAAATAGCCGAGATTCTTATGGCTGATCTTCTGCCGGCCGCCCGCATTCAGGCAGTAGAAAAGCACGATCCCCGGATCATCCGGGACAATCCGCGCGCACACATTCATCAGGGCCGGCGCGTCGAGCAGGTGCTCCGCCATATACAGGGAAGTGGACGCATAGCGCCGCCCCTCATCATCCTCGAGAAGGATCCTGGAATCCTCCGAATATATCTGAATCTGCGCTTTCCGGCCGCTGATCTGCACCACGGGATTTTTCTGAAGCCGCACGTCCGCGGTCAGAACTTTTTTCATGGCCGGGTTTCTGCAGTCAATCTCAAAGGTAAACAGAATCTGGACCAGATGTCTTGCCTGCTCCTGCGTCAGCGCCTTGCGGTCGATATAGCGGGCATAGAGTACGGCCAGATCGCTGTTGATCCGGCTCATCCGCAGCTGGTCCGTCATAAAGGAGCGGATCGCCGGAAGCATCGAGCTGTAGATCTGCGGTATGTTTTCCCTGCTGTCGGAAATATTCCTGTAGATCTTCGCTTTCCGTCTCCAGTCCAGCGCGTCGTTGTATACAAAGTAGCGGCGGATGATCTGGGGCATCCGTTCAATCCGGCATTCCCCCATCGTCTCCATGTAATATTCGTAAAGGCCGTTGATCGTCAGCTCGCGGCTTACGGCCGCTTGATAGATCGGGAAATAGCGCTCGTCCCGCTTCTCCCCGGCGACCGCCAGCGTGCACCAGGCGGTAAGGATATCCCGCAGCTGACTCTGCTCATAGCATCTGCCGAGCAGGCGGAAGGTGGCCGGATCATACTGGGGCTTTCTGAGAACCAGGCCTGCTGTCTGCAGATAGAGCTGCTCCGTCATCAGGCCGTTCCGTGACGCGAAATCAACGATCATGCGTACCGGAAGATTCCACTCGTGAATCAGCCAGGGATTCTTCTGAAGAATCAGCGCGCCTTCCAGGTACATGACCGGGCTGTTGCAGCCGAGTCTGATCTGCTGGACAATCAGATCCAGGCGCGCGCTGTCAGTGGGGAATTCATCTTCCAGAAGGTAGAGCTGAAGCCAGCGGATGACCCAGCACCTGCGGTTCTTAAGATACAGCTGCCTCACCTTCCTGCGTACTTCATTCACCTCATCCTGACCGCTCCTGAAAAAGGTGGACAGATAAAGCCACACCGCATAGCGGGAGGGATCTTCCGTTAAGATCTTGTTTTTCTCCAGATCGGAAAGAAGCTTCTCCGCCCTGGCCTTCCTGCCCTCCGCCTGCAGCACAAATATATGCAGAAGGTCCGCATACGGGTCGGTTCCCCCTGCGCGGAGATAACTCCCGATCACGGACTCGCTGCGGTCCGTCCAGCTTCGCAGATCGATCCTGCCCAGCCGGTAATCCAGATAAAGCTGAACCGCCCTGCGGACCATCAGGGCCCGCACCCGGTGCTGACGGTGGTCCTCCGTAGTGCTGCGGTCAACCCTCACGTCGCACAGGAGGGTCTGATAGCTGGTCCGGATCCGGATCCGCGCGTAGCTGCTTCCCGCATGCAGGAAGTTCGAGTCGATGATAAAGCGGAGTTCATACTCGCTTCCCCCGAAGTCACGGGTCGTGACAGACTTCTTCTCCGGCCTGAGGAAACGCGCGTCCGAGGAGATATCCATCTCCAGATATCCCCAGCCGCTGCAGCTGATCTTCAGGGTCTCCAGGACCGTTCCCTCCGGGTCAGCCATCTGGATCTTATTCCTGTCCAGGCTGATCTCAACAGGTTCCTTTTTCCCGCAGCCGATCAGGAATTCCTCCAGCCCCCGTTCCCGGCCCTCCTGCGTAATCAGGGCCTGGTAAAGGGTCCTGACCGAAGCGCTCTCCTTTTTGAGGCTTTCACGGAATTCTTCTGAGGCAAAAAGCTCACAGGCGGCCGTGTAATCCTCCCTGGCGGTCTTTACCAGAAGGTTAAGGTCCGTCGGGACTTTCGCCGGAAAAGCTTTCTCCTTCTCTCCTCCTGTCCCGCCGCCTTCGTTATTCTGCTGCCCTTCTGTCTCCTCTTTTGTCTCCTCTTCTGTCTGCCCGTTTCCCGAAAGCGCCGCATTCCTGCCCTTCACGGACACACTGCAGGGCACATGAAGCTCCCCCAGGTCGGTGGACAGGGTAAATACCCCCTCGGTCATGCCGCCTGCTTCCAGGCCGGTCGTATCCACGCGGAAGCGGATCGAAGCGGCGGAGCTGTAGAACTCCTCCGGCTCAATCTTCATTCTCGGATTTGAGGAATACACAAATCCCCGGATCCTGCGCTCCTGCGGGTGAGATACGGTAAAGACGCCGCCTGCAGCGGTGCCTTCTTTCACCTCCAGCCGGATACTGTCACAGGACAGGACCGGAACCGGTTTTTCATATTCAAATGTCTCACTCAGAAGCTGTTCCAGGCGTCTGCGCACGGTATTTTCCCCCTCCCAAAATGAAGTTCTGTACCCTGACCTGGTGGCGCGTATGGCTGATTTGCAGCCAGGCCGTCCGGGATCACTCAGCTGTTCGGATGATTTTCTTCATTCAGGATCGCCCTGATCTCATCGCGGAAGGATTCCAGGTCGGCAAACTGGCGGTACACGGAAGCGAACCTCACATAAGCGACCGGATCCAGTTTTCTCAGACCGTCCATTACCTTCTCTCCCACGACGCTGCTGTCCACCTCACCGGCCTGCCCGTTGAACAGATCGGTCTCGACCTTATCGATCATCTTCTTGATCTCCGTGATCGGTACAGGTCTCTTGTAGCAGGCCCGCATAACGCCGGCTTCCAGCTTGCTGCGGTCATACTGCTGCCGTGTATGGTCTTTCTTAATCACGACCAGCGGGATCGTCTCGATCTTCTCATAGGTAGTAAAACGCTTCCCGCATCCGTCGCACTGACGTCTTCTCCGTATGGAATTGCTCTCTTCCACCGGTCTGGAGTCGGTCACCCTTGTGTCTTCATTTCCGCAAAACGGGCATCTCATGTCAGTAAGCTCCTTTCTCACAGCTGTCCGCCTCAGGCGCCGGACAGAGCTCTCTTTTCCCCGGATCTTTCTCAAACCGGGCCGGCCCTGCCGGCCGGCAATCTGCATTATACTCCAGCCGGGAACATTTTTTAACAGTTCTTAATTCACATCCTTCCGCCGGGCTGCTGTTCACGGCCCTCTACACATCAGGCGGCCGGGCAGGCTGCAGGCATCTTCCTGCCGGCACTCCTGCCGTCCCCCCGGAAGGGATCAGTCGAAGAACAGGTATCTGGCAGCAGACTCCAGGATCCGGGCGGACTGTTCCACCCCGAAGGCGGAAGTGTCCAGCAGCAGCTGCCGGCCGGCTACCTCATCCGGAAAATCGGCGGAAAAACGTTTTCTGTACTCTCTTCTGGCCCTGTCCTCGCTGGCGATCAGGGTACGGGCGTAATTCTCATCCGTGTGGAGCATCTCCATGCAGTTCCGGACCCGGACTTCATCCGGGGAGTAGAGAAACACATTCAGGCATCTCTTCTTCCCGTGAAAGATCTGATCCCCGCAGCGGCCCAGTATGATACAGGGTCCTTCCTCTGCCAGCTTCCGGATCACCTCCGCCTGGGCATTAAACAGAGCCTGGGCTTCATCCGCAGCCGGATCCTTTGCCTCCCTGCGGAAGAGCCTGGCCATGAAGCCCTGCGGGGCGCCTGTCTCCTCCGTCCGGCCGGAGGTCTCACCCTCCGTCCCGGGATCCTGGAGGGTGCCGGGTGTCTGGACCATGGCTTCCACACTGCTGCGGTCATACACCGGGATCTGAAGGAGTTCCCCCAGCAGAGCGGCGATCTCATGTCCCCTGCTCCCGAACATCCTTGAGATGGTGATCACATAATTCTCCATTTTATCCCCTCCCGCAGGCTGCGGACGGATCCTGTTTTTGCCGCGTGCCGTCAGCCTGTTCCACGGTCCCGGTTCCGGGATCTTCAAAGCTTTTTCTGCCCAGCCGGACATCCTCCATCAGCTTTGCCATCTCCCCGGACAGCCCGTCAAAAAGCAGGTTTCTGCCTGATCCGGCCTTCGCCAGATAATCGGAGCGGATCTCGCGGCTTGTTCCTTCGACAGCCTCTTTAAGTTCACGCGCCGACATCCTGCGGGCTCCCGCTCCCCATATGATAATCTGCTCCGCATTGTCGCTGGTTGCCACCGTGATATCCGCCCCGCGGCTGATCCGGTGGACGGCCCGCTCGATATAGCGGTCGGCAGTCTCCGCTTCTTTTGTGTACACGATATAGATATTATGATACTTTTCGACGTGCTCTGTGCCGCCTTCCACCCGGTAGGCGTCGAATACGAGGATCAGGTTCATCTTCCTGAAGCCCTGGTAATTGCTCAGAATATCCGCGAGCTTCGTCCTGGCGCCCGCCATTTCCCTGCCTGCCAGATCTCTCAGCTCGTCCCAGTCAAAGATAATATTGTACCCGTCCACCAGGAGAAACTCTTCCGTCTCCTCCTTCTTTCTCGGACGATGCAGGCCCGTGGGGCCGCTTCTTCCGCCTCCCGGCCTGTTTTCCCAGTTAATGGAGCTTCCGGTCAGTTCTTCTCCGATCCTTCTGCGGACCGGGCCGTAGGTACGCTCAAAGATCGCATCCAGCTCCGCGGCCGTCGCTTCCGACTCCCTGAAGCGCTCATAGGCGCTTCTGCGGAAAGCTTCCTCCTCCGCGGGCGAAAGAACCCCGTCCGCGCCTTCTGACAGAGAACTCTCCCCGCCCGCAGTGCGCAGAGGCAGGTGCATATACCCCTCCACCTGATCCCAGGGAACCTCGAATCCGGAGCCGTGGGCGCAGAAGACAGACCATGTGGGATTGCGCAGGTCCCTCTCCGGATCGTAGGCTGCCTTTTCAATCACTTCCTCCGGATTGTGGCAGGGCCCGTAGCCCCTGGCTGTCAGCTCCAGCCAGCCGCGTCCCGAGGTGTAAGCCCGCACCTGGGCCTGATAGTTGCGCATGGTGCTGACCGGCGCCCAGCCTGTCAGATGGGCCATCTCACCTTCGATCCCGGGCGGATCCACATGTCCCGCGGCGTTTTCTATGTCAAGAAGCGCTCTTCCCACATAGGCGGAGGGAAGATCCAGGGTGAAATTGTAAAAGGGTTCCAGCAGGACGCTCCTGCATTTCATAAGTCCCTGGCGCAGTGCCCTTCTCGAAGCCTGGCGGAAGTCCCCGCCCACAGTATGCTTGATGTGCGCCTTCCCGGACAGAAGCGTCACCCTGATGTCAGTCAGCTCGGACCCGGTCAGGACTCCGACCTGCCTGTGCGCGCGCAGGGTGGAGAGGGCAAGTCTCTGCCAGTTCCGGGCCAGCAGATCCGTCGGGCAGTCTGATTCATAGACGATCCCGCTGCCCCTCGCGCCGGGTTCCAGAAGCAGATGAACCTCCGCGTAATGGCGCAGGGGCTCAAAGTGTCCTACGCCCTCCGCGCTGTCTTCAATGGTCTCCCGGTAGACGATCTGTCCGTCCCCGAAGGCGATCTGCGTCCCGTAGCGCTCCTCAAAGAGGCTTTTCAGGATCTCCGTCTGCACTTCCCCCATCACCCGGACATGGATCGCGCCGCTGTGTTCCTCCAGCCGGGGCGAAATCTCCGGAATCTCCTCCGCCAGTTCCCTCAGCCTTCCATACATGACAAGCCTGTCCTCCTCGGGCGGATAGACAAGGTCATAGGAAAGCACCGGCTCGACCGCCGCGGATACACTTTCCGTGCAGGAACCGTAGGTCTGCCCGCAGAAGGAGGCGGCAAGTCCCGTCACCGCCGCAACCTGGCCCGCGGAGGCCTCCTCCGTCTGGGTAAAGCGGTCTCCGGAGTAGAGCCTGATCTGATTGATCTTCTCCGTCTGCCCCTCAGATGAATCCTGCGTCCCTGACTCCGTTCCGCAATCCCCGTCCTCTTCCTCACCAAAAGTCTGCGCGCCGGCTCCGTCAGGAGGATTCAGGTGCCCCGTGACCAGGGCCCTGCTGCGGATTCTTCCTCCGGTAATCTTCAGCCAGCTGAGCCGGTTTCCTTTCTCATCCCTGGAGATCTTGTAGCACAGGGCCCCGAAATCATCCGGTACTTCTTTCTCCCGGATCAGCATATGCAGGCCGTTCAGGAAAGCCCCCGTGCCTTCCCCCTTCAGGGCTGACCCGAAAAAGCAGGGAAAAAGTTTTCTGAGTTCAAACAGCTGACGGAGCTCATCATCGGTCAGAACCCCCTTCTCCAGGTAGGCTTCCATGGCCGTCTCATCGCACATGGCGGCGCTGTCATAAAAATCCTCCAGGCTCCCGCCGCCCCCGTATAAGCTTTTCCCGGCCGGAACAGCCTGCAGTTCTTCACCCGCGGCATCCGTCCAGGGGGTAAAGGAGACGCAGCGCTCATCCAGCTGCTTCTGCAGCTTCCCCAGCACTTCCCCGGCATCCGCCCCGGGCTGGTCCATCTTATTGACAAAGATCAGGGTCGGGAGTCTGTAACGCTCAAGCAGCTTCCACAGGGTCATGGTATGGCCCGTCACCCCGTCCGATGCGCTGATCAGAAGAACCGCGCAGTCCGCAATCTGCAGCGTGCGCTCGGTCTCCGCGGAAAAATCCACATGGCCGGGCGTGTCCAGCAGGGTCAGATCCCTGCCGCCCAGAGGGATCCGGGCCATCTTGGAAAAGATCGTGATCCCGCGCCTGCGTTCCAGTTCGTGCGTATCCAGGAAGGAATCTCCGTGATCAACCCTGCCCGCCCTGCGGATCACGCCGGTCTCAAGCAGGATCTGCTCCGCGAGGGTGGTCTTCCCGGCGTCCACATTGGCCAGGACCGCCACACAGATTCCGGTCTGTTTCATGCGTTGCTCTCCTTCTTAGATGATATGATGCCGGGGTCAGAAATCCTGCCCCGCGTCAGGCCTGCCTGTAATATGACCCGCCCCATAATGAGTCTGCCAGCTCAGCGGCGGAGCCTGGATCCCAGCAGCAGCGCCGCGGCAAGAGCAGCCGCCCCGATCAGCATCCAGAGCGCGAAATGATCCGAGGAGCCGCTTCCTTCCAGCGCCTGGGTGACGGGCGTGATCAGGAGAATGCTGCCAAGGTAAAAGGCGGGCAGAAGCAGGGCAAAGGAATTCTCCGCGTCCCGGTCCAGCCGCACGTCATCGATCAGGATCAGCCGGGGAAATACCGGCCCCAGCGCCGTGCCGGTCAGGAACTGGCAGGCAAAAAGAACCGTCTGCGAAGGAACACTGTCCCGCAGAAGGATCAGTTCCAGGACCAGGACCAGAATCAGCAGGCTGCTGCATAAGGCATAGAGCAGACCGCTCCTGACGCGGGCAGCCGCCGCCGCGGCTCTTCCGCACATCACTCCGGCAGCCGTAAGCAGAATACCGTATACCGTGAAGGAGGAGTCGACGATCTGCGCCCCGCCGGCGGTCACCAGATAATTCTGAGGCCACAGGGCTCCTGCCAGAAGCAGAAAGCCGGTAAGTCCCGCCGCCAGGTAGGCGGCTCCCATCCTGAGAAGATAATTCTCTTCAATCTTCTCCTCCGCTTCCGCGTCCTGTCCGGTCCGTTCCTTCCGGTCACTTTCCCTTTTCCGCAGGTACTCCCTCCTGCGGGCCTCCAGATACCGCACACTGTGCTTTTTCTTGACCGCCATCCGGAGAATCAGGAAAAGCAGCAGGGAGAGAAGGATCTGAAAGATCGCAAGGAACTGGCATGCCGTTCTCCAGCTGTGGCCGGACCGGATGCCCTGGTCCAGCAGGAAAGCCCCGAAACCGGCGCCGGCGGCGGAACCTGTGAAAAGGAACATCACACGGCCCGCACTCAGCCTGACAAGCGCCGCGCACAGGAGGGTCAGGCTCATCCCCAGGCCGGCGCCCAGTACCGTGATCCACAGGGCCAGGTTCCAGAACACCCGGGAAAGGGAGAAGCCGATCAGGCTCAGTGTCTCCAGACAGACAGCGATCACTGTCAGGTCGAGAACATACTGCCTTTCCTTCAGTTTTTCGCACAGAATACAGGCCGCTGCAGCCCCAAGCACGAGCAGTGTCCGGAGCATGGCGACATAGGGCACCCCCACCGTCAGATTCACGCTGATTTCATCCCAGAGCACACTGAGTATGCTGACTGGCAGGGCTGCGGCAAAAAATACCAGCAACGTTACGATTGTATATAATCCGGTCATGGCTGCTGCTCCTCCCCGCGCAGGCGTGCGGCAAGCTCGCTGAGCCGCTGCAGCCGGTGGTTGACTCCCGATCTCCCGATCGGGGGATCCAGGGCTTCCCCCAGTTCTCTCAGTGTCGCGTCCGGCATCTTCAGGCGCAGCTCAGCTGCCTCCCTGAGTCCCTGCGGCAGCTGTTCAAGGCCGACGCTGTCCCGCAGATAACGGATGTCCTCCGTCTGGCGCACGGACGCGTCCACAGTCTTCATCAGATTTGCCGTCTCACAATTGACTCTCCGGTTCACGGTGCCCGCGATATTGCGCACGATGCGGGCATTTTCAAGCTTCATCAGGCTCTGGTGGGCCCCCATCAGGCCCAGCGCGTCCGAAATCTGCTCCCCCTCCTTGAGATAGACAACGAGCTGCTGCTTTAAACGCCGCTTCCTCGGTATGATCCTGGCGTCCAGGGAGAGGGAATTCATGAGGCCCGCCAGAAACTCCGCGTCCTCCTCCTTCTGGCAGACGATCTCAAAATGATAGCTCTTCTCGGGATTGTTCACGGAACCCGCGAGCAGGAAGACAGCTCTTAAAAAAGCCTTTCTGCAGCAGGACTTCTGCACCAGCATTCCGTCCAGCGGCAGGTCCGCAAAAGATCCGCGCTCTGCGGCCTCCTCCATCCGGACCGCGTTCAGGAGGCGGAGGATCTGCTCTTTCTCCCGGATGAGGACCTTAAATCCCCCGCCCCGGACGCCGCCGGGAAGTCTCAGGGTCAGGACCTCGCACTCGGCAAACTTACTCAGCGCAGATTCAAAGAAGCGGGCGGCATATTCATTTTCTGTCTGAATACCGGCTCCGTCTTCGCCGATGTACCCGCTGAAATGGAGCATGGCGGCGATGGAGGCGATTCTGCAGTGTCTCGCGCTGTCCAGGCGGCCGGCCATCTCTTCTTTCACTTCACTGGAAAATGACATCGCAATCCCTCATCAGCGGCTGATGTCCCGGTGCAGAACCACAACCGGATATTTTCCTTCTGCCGCGAAATATTCACTCAGCATGTTGGTGACCGTAACCGAGCGGTGTTTGCCGCCCGTGCAGCCCACCGCGATCAGCAGCTGTCTCTTCCCCTCCGCGAGATAGCGCGGGAAAAGGAATTCCAGAAGATCCGTCAGCTTGAGCAGGAATTCATCCGCCTCCTTCGTCTGGCAGACATAGTCGCGGACCTCCCTGTCATTTCCGGTCTTGTTCTTCAGATCATCCACATAGAAGGGGTTCGGTAAAAAACGCACGTCAAAAACAAGATCCGCGTCGGCGGGAATCCCATATTTATACCCGAAGGAAAGGATAGACACAAAAAGGCTGCTGCTCTCCGGGTTACCGGCAAAGATCCGGTCCAGCTTCCCCCTAAGCTGCCTGGTCAGAAGATCACTGGTATCAATCACATAGTCCGCCCTGTTTTTCAGTTCCTCCAGCAGAGCTCTCTCCTTCCGGATCCCGTCTTCTATTCGCCCTTCCTCGGCCAGGGGATGCCTGCGCCTTGAGGCCTTGTATCTGCGGACCAGCTGCTCTACGCCGCAGTCCAGAAAAAGAATCTCATAAGCGTATTCCTGCATGGCTCCGAAGAAATCCTCCACGCGTGAGGAGCGGTCCCTGTTCTTGTACAGGCTCCTCACATCCAGCCCCAGGGCGACCTTGCTGTACTCCTGGGCGGGGTTTGCCGCTAGTTCGGCAAATTTGCCGATCAGTTCCAGGGGAAGGTTGTCCACGCAGAAATAGCCTGCGTCCTCCAGCATCTTCAGTGCTTCGGTCTTTCCTGATCCGGACATGCCGGTTACGATGACAAATCTCATGTCTGTCCCTCCTGCTTCCCGGTCAATTCTGTCCCGGCTTTCAATCAAACCCCAGCATCCTGACCTCAGGCTCCAGCTCTACGCCGCTCGTCGACAGGACTTCTGTCTTCACATGCTCCATCAGGTCGCGGACATCGGCTGCTGTCGCATGATCTGCATTGACCAGGAAACCGCAGTGCTTCTCACTGACCATCGCGCCTCCGACCCTGCAGCCACGAAGCCCCGCCTCGTCAATCAGGGCCGCGGCAAAATAACCCTGGGGCCGCTTGAATGTGGATCCGGCGCTCGGCAGATCCAGCGGCTGCTTCAGGGTCCGCTTCTGCCGAAGTTCCTCCATCCTGGCGCGGATCTGTTCCGCATCCCCTTTCTTCAGCTTAAGTACAGCGGAAAGAACCACCAGATTCTCCTTCTGGACAATGCTGGTCCGGTAGGCGAACTGCATCTGTTCTCCGTCAAGTTCTCTGATCTCCCCCTCCGGAGTGAGCACACGCACAGAAAGGGTGATATCCTTCATCTCTCCCCCGTAGGCGCCGGCGTTCATGGACAGGGCGCCGCCCAGCGTGCCGGGGATGCCGGATTCCGGCTCCATGCCGGTCAGGGATTCTTCCATGGCTCTTCTCGCGATGGCGGAAAGCATGGCGCCTGCCTGGGCATGGATCAGTTCCCCTTCTGTCCGGATCTCATTCATATTCCGGCTGACCTGGACCACGATGCCCCTGTAGCCTTCGTCGCTGACAAGCAGATTGCTGCCGTTCCCCATCACCGTGCAGGGAAGCTTCTTAGACCTGCACAGTATAAGCACATCCCTGAGTTTCTCCTCATCCGGAGGTATGACAAATACTGTCGCCGGGCCGCCGATCCGGAATGTTGTATGGATGCTCATCGCTTCCTCTTCCAGGACCGCTTCAGCCCCGCAGATCCGGCGGATCTGTTCTGCTGCCTCTTTTAACGTGATTTCTTCCCTTATCATATTCTCTCCCGTATTTTTTCCCGCCTGCAGTGCGCTGTCATACCCGCGGCTGGCTTTCTGTCCGTTGCGATTCACGGCCCCCACGTCAGGATACAGGCGCTGTTTCTGACCGGTTTCAGGCGTCTTCATCCATGCCGGCCCCGGCGGAAGCATCCTCCTGCGCTTCAGGCTCTCCGGCGGTCTCCTTTGCCGGCAGCTTTTTCCGGCTTTTGCGCAGGGCCGGTCCGCGTTTTTTTCTCCGCTCCGTCTCAAAAGACAGAAGGTACAGGGCGGCGCAGACAAGAGAAAGGATCGTTCCTTCCTTTATTCCGTCCGGAACATAGCTGAGAAGAATCTCATGGCTGCCGGCAGTCAGCGGGAGGCCCAGAAGGGCGGACCCGATCCGGTCTGCCGTGACTTCCTTCCCGTCCACCGTGCATTTCCAGTTCCTGTCGTAGGGTACCGTAATCAGCAGCTCCGCGTCCTCCGGAGCTTCAATCGTACCGCTGAGCCGGTGTCCCTGTGCCCTGACGTTCTCCAGCTGATGGGCGGCCAGATGCTCTATGACTGCCTTCTCCGCCGCGTCCGGGCAGGTATATATGGACGCCTCCTTTTTGCCGGAGGAGTTGTTCAGCGTCACAGTAAATGAGGCGTCCCGGTTCCCGTCAGAGGAATAGACGGAATAAAGATGGTCCGTATAAGTCGCGTAGGTCTTGTGAAACTCCGGCGTCGTAAGGTTCATCTCCTTCACCCGGGAAGGCAGATAGATGTAAACCTGCTTGCCATCCGGAATCCGGATCCCGTTCGACACCCCGTCCTCCAGGGAAATATATCTGTCCAGGCGGAAAATGTCCTCCATCCCGGTCGCCAGGCGGACAAAGGCGTTCTGCACCTCTATGGGAGTTCCCTGTTCGATATCCCAGTCCAGCAGTTCTTTATTCGTCAGAAAGCCGATCGCCAGCGCGTCATCATTCCGGTAAAGCGTCAGGTTCCCGTCATCCGTCACCGGTTCCATCCCGTAGAAGCTGCTGCCCGTCCCGTGGGCGGAGAGCACATACTTTATGCCCAGCACATCGTTCATCAGCTCCGTCACGCCGTTATAGCCGTTTTTGTTGGTCCTGGCCTCAATTCCGAGCCGGTCGCAGAAATCCGTCACGGAAGCCTGCATGGTGGAATTGAACATCACGAGCGCTTTCCCGCCGCAGAACATGGTGACATTCCGCATCCTCTGGGCGTCCACCTCGGACCGGTACCAGGAGCTGTCGCCGATCCCGGCCATCAGGCTTTTATAGGAAGCCTGATCCTTCAGGTAGATGTCCCTTGTGACAGAATCATTGCAGATGATCCCGTAGACCGCGCTCGCTCCGGCTTCCACCACCAGAAAGCCTGAAAGGAGAAAGGCATAGAACTGTCTCTTCATGCGGCTGATGCGGACGATCAGAAGAAGACCGAAATAGATGCACAGCAGAAGAAGGGTGACAATATAAGTTTCATTTCCGTAGGCTTCCCCTTCATAGTTTTCCCCGAGCCTCAGAAGGAAGACAGCAAGCGCGAACACGACGGGCACCGCGCCGCTGACGATGATCTTCCACAGTGACATGGCGGGAATATCGGCTGACGCGTCGAAGCACATAACCAGGATCACCGCCACATAGAGGAAGGCGAATCGGTTCGGAATCCCGTTCTGCTGATGAAAACCATGCCAGATGTAGTTGAGCACATTGAGCGAAAAGCTCAGGAGCAGAAAAGCCGTCAGCGCAAAGAAGGCGGCTTTCTCCCTAAGCCGGATCCTGCGGTCAAGCAGATAGAGAATCACCAGCAGGAAGATGGATACGCCGCAGTAAGCGTTCAGTCCGACCTGGGAGTTCGCGATATTGATCGGGGGAATCCCCGCAAAATGCGCCATGACAAGGTCCAGGAAACTGTCATAGAACTTGATCACGCCCGGAAATTTATTGCTCTGCATGGACTCGGAGATGGTCAGGGCCCGGTAGGCCGGAAACAGCACCATCGCGCCCATGCCGCCCGCAAGCAGGGAAAACCAGCCGAAGCGGAATATCCTCGCAAGGAAAAGCTTCAGGGAGGCAAAACCTGCCGAAATCATGCATACGATAAAATACAGAACGGCGAAGATGCAGAGCATGAAGCCGATGTAATAATT
>DGHP01000115.1 GCA_002392705.1 Lachnospiraceae bacterium UBA3845
ATGCTGAAAATCCTTACCTGAAAGATGGGGCGGTTGTCACCGAGGGTGAGAAGATTCTGGATGTCGGCACGCTGGATGCGATGAAGAAGGCCTATCCGGATGCGGAGTTTATCGACGCGCATGGCCAGATCATCATGCCCGGGCTGATCAACGCCCACACACATATTTATTCCGGACTCGCCAGAGGCCTGTCCATCGCGGGGAACAATCCGACCAATTTTTATGAGATTCTGGACGGTACCTGGTGGGCCATCGACCGGAATCTGGACCTGGACGGAACGAGAGCCAGTGCTTATGCGACGGTTCTCGACTGTATCCGGGACGGCGTGACAACGATTTTTGACCATCATGCCTCCTTCTGTGAGATTCCGGGGAGCCTTTTTGCGATCAAAGATGTATGCGGAGAGCTCGGGATCCGGGCCTGCCTCTGCTATGAAGTCTCGGAGCGGGACGGCGAGGAGAAGTGCCTGGAGAGCATCCGGGAGAATGCGGATTTTATCAGCTGGGCTCAGAAAGAGAACAGCGACATGATCAAGGCGATGTTCGGCGGGCACGCCCTGTTCACTATCTCGGACAAAACCTTTGAGAAGATGGTGGAGGCGAACGACGGACGCACCGGTTTCCATATCCATGTGGCGGAAGGAATGAACGATGTCTGGGACAGCCTGCAGAATTATGGATGCCGGCCGGTGGAACGGCTCCTGAACAAGCGGATTCTCGGGCCGAAGACTCTGCTGGGGCACTGCATTCATTTAAGCCCTCTGGAGATGGACATGATTAAAGAGACCGGCACGATGGTCGTCAACAACCCCGAGTCCAATATGGGCAATGCGGTGGGCTGCGCTCCGGTCCTGCAGATGATGAAGAAGGGAATCACCGTGGGAATGGGAACGGACGCCTATACCCATGACATGCTGGAATCCCTGAAGGTGTTCCTGATTATACAGAGACATAACGCGGAGCTTCCGAACGTGGCCTGGGGAGAGGACATGCAGATGCTTTTCCATAACAACCGCGAGATTGCGGCGAAGTATTTTGAAAAGCCTCTCGGCATCCTGAAGAAGGGAGCCGCTGCGGACGTGATTGTTATGGATTACAAGCCGTTTACCCCGATCGATGAGAACAATATCGACGGGCATATGCTTTTCGGGATGATGGGGCACAACTGCCGCACGACGATTATCAACGGAAAGGTGCTCTACAGGGACCGCGAATTTGTCGGGATCGATGAAGAAAGAATCAATGCCTGGACGATGGAGCAGTCCTGCAGGCTCTGGGGAAGACTGAACCACAGGGAATATGACGCGAAGAAATATCTGTAAGATATCGGCCTGAAAAGAGAACAGAGAGACTGAATGGAAGGGAGGTTCCCGAATGAGTGACCTGATGAGACCGATTCCCTATGCCCGGCTTCTTGACTGGGTGCTGGAAGAATTCAGGAAAAAGGGAAGCATCTTTGGAATATCAAAGATCGTGAAAAGAGGCGGGGGGCGTTTCCCCATCTTTGAGGGCGGCATCGAGACCGTGTTCGGACCGGCGGCGGGCCCCAATACGCAGCTGAGCCAGAACCTGATCGCCGCGTACGCGGCCGGTTCCAGCTGGTTTGAACTGAAGACGGTACAGGACATGGACGGCAGGGATCTTGCGGCATGTGTCCCGAAACCCTGCATTCTGGCGGGCGACGAGGGCTACAACTGCGAATGGTCTACGGAGCTTACGGTAAACGAGGCTTTTGAGGAGTATGTCAAGGCCTGGTTTGTGATTCATGTGATCGCGCGGGAATTCGGGCTCGGGAGACAGGACGGCATCGTCTTCAACCTATCGGTCGGCTATGACCTTGAGAAGATCAAGAGAGAGAAGGTCAACCGTTTTATCGACGGCATGAAGGATGCTTCCGGAACGCCTGTATTTGAAGAATGCCGGAAGGTCACCCTGGAGGCGGTGCGGCAGGGAAAACTGAAGCATCTGACGGAGGCGGATGTTGAAGCGATTCCCGCATGCATCTCTACGTCGGTTACCGAATCCACCCTGCACGGATGTCCCCCGGCCGAGATCGAGAGCATCGCTTCCTATCTGCTGACGGAGAAGCATCTGAATACCTATGTAAAATGCAATCCGACCCTTCTGGGCTATGAATTTGCCAGGAAATGTCTGGATTCCCTCGGATACAGCTATATTGCTTTCGACGACCATCATTTCCGCGAGGACCTGCAGTGGGAGGACGCGGTTCCCATGTTCCGCAGGCTGATGGGTCTGGCGAAGGCAGAGGGCCTGTCCTTCGGCGTCAAGCTGACGAATACCTTCCCGGTCGACGTGAAGGCGGGAGAGCTTCCGAGCAGTGAGATGTATATGTCCGGACGTTCTCTCTTCCCGCTGACGATCGAACTGGTTTCCCGGATCGCGGAACAGTTTGACGGGAAGCTGCGGATCTCCTATTCAGGCGGCGCCGACTATTTCAATATTCATAAGCTGGTCAGCGCGGGAATCTGGCCTGTGACCATGGCGACGACCCTTCTCAAGCCGGGCGGATACCAGAGACTGGAGCAGATTGCCGAGCTTCTGGATGATATCCCGGCGGGGCCCTTTACCGGGGTGGACGTCAGAAAGGTCCGGGCCCTGGCCGCGGGTGCGCTGTCGGATCCCCATTACCGCAAGCCTGCGAAGCCCCTTCCCGGCCGGAAGATGGAGGAGGAGCTTCCGCTTATGGACTGCTTTAAGGCGCCCTGCCAGACCGGATGCCCGATTCATCAGGATATACCGGCTTATCTGAGGGCCATGAAGGAAGGACGGGCGGAGGATGCCCTCAGGATCATCCTTGAGAGAAACCCGCTTCCCTTCATTACCGGGACGATCTGCCCCCATACCTGCGCGGACCGCTGCATGCGGAATTATTATGAGGAAGGCCTGCATATCCGTGATGTGAAGCTTCAGGCAGCCCTGAAGGCGGCCGGAAAGATTTTCCGCAAAGAAGAAGGGGACGGCGGGGCGGCAGCTTTCCGGAACGACAGGCCGGACAGACAGAAAAAAGCTGCAGCAGGAATCCGCGCTGCCGTGATCGGCGGCGGACCGGGCGGACTGAGCGCGGCTTCTTTCCTGTCGCGCGCGGGAATTGACGTGACGGTATTTGATAAAGGAGAGAGCCTGGGCGGCATTGTGAGGAAGGCGATTCCTGAATTCCGGATCACAGATGAGCGGATTGACCGGGATATCGAACTGTGCGGGCGCTTCGGGGCAAAGTTTGTGACGGGCCGCGAGATTAAGAGCATCAGGGAACTGAGGCAGAAAGGCTTTACCGATATCATCGTCGCCGTCGGGGCATGGAGAAGCGGACGCAGGGTCCTTGAGTACGGCGAAGAGATGGATGCCCTGGACTTCCTGACCAGGATCCGCAGGGAACAGAATTCGGTTCATCTGGGAGAGGACGTTATCGTCGTCGGCGGCGGGAATACGGCCATGGATGTCGCCAGGGCCGCGCTGAGGCAGAAGGGCGTGAAGCATGTCCGTCTGGTCTATCGGAGAACCCAGCGATATATGCCGGCGGATGAGGAAGAACTGCAGATGGCCATAGAGGACGGAGTGGAGTTCATGGAACTGCTCGCACCCGTCGGCGTGAAGGACGGTCAGCTGGAGTGCGCGGTTATGGAGCTTAAGGAAGCGGATGCAAGCGGCAGGCGCAGGCCTGTCGAGACCGGCGAAAAGGTCTTCCTGTCCTGCAGCGCGCTGATCGCGGCGACAGGAGAGCGCGTGGACGGCTCCCTTTTCGCGGGAGAAGGCGTGAAGCTGGATGAGAGAGGACTTCCTGTCGTGGACGGCAATCTGGAGACATCCGTTGACAGGGTCTACGCGATCGGCGACTGCAGGCGCGGGCCCGCTACGGTGGTAAAGGCGGTTGCGGATGCACAGGTCGTCGCGGAGGCGATTGCCGGCGTTTCCTTTGACCGCTATGCGGAAGAAAATGAGAAGGATAATCCGGCCCGCCTGCGCTCGGCGAAGGGCGTCCTGACCCGGGATCTTCAGGAGAAACCGGACAGCAGGTGCCTGGGCTGCGCCGCTGTCTGTGAAGTCTGCACCGACGTCTGCCCCAACCGGGCCAATATCGCGGTCACGGTTCCGGGCCTTGCAAAAACACAGATCCTTCATGTGGACGGAATGTGCAATGAATGCGGAAACTGCGCGGTCTTCTGTCCCTACAGCGGGAGACCTTACCGGGATAAGCTGACCCTTTTCTGGAATGAGGAGGATTTCCGGGATTCGGAAAATGAGGGCTTCCTGTATAAAGAAGGGACGACAGTAACGCTGAGATTTGCGGGAAAGACTGCCGATTACGACGCGGCGGACAGGGAATGCGGTCTGTATGACCCCCTGCGCAGATTCATACTGGCGGTGATTACGGATTATGCATATCTTCTGAAAGGATAAAGGCTTAAAGAGCGCTCATGGCGCCCGTGACTGCATGCGGAATCTGTCTGTCATTCCGCCCTGACGGAGCTGCGCCGGGCGCATGGCAGCTAAAAGATCATACGGCAGGAGGAGTATGAGATGAGATGGACGATGAATCATATGCCGGCAAGTGAAGACAGGTATCTGCCCCTGATGGCGGCGGACCAGGTGGAGAGAGCGAGAGCTTTTCACAGCACCTTTCCGCAGTATCAGCAGACGCCTCTTGCCTGTCTCCCCCATCTGGCGCAGTATCTGGGACTTGGCGGAATCTATCTGAAGGATGAGAGCTGGCGCTTCGGGCTGAATGCCTTCAAGGTGCTGGGAGCATCCTACGCCATGGCACGCTTTATCGCTTCCCGGATGGGCAGGGATGTGTCGGAGATGACTTATGATTATCTGACAAGTGAGAAGCTGAAAGAGGATTTCGGAACGGCGACTTTTTTCACCGCGACGGATGGAAACCACGGGCGCGGAGTTGCCTGGGCGGCGAACAGGCTTCATCAGAAAGCGGTTGTCCACATGCCGAAGGGTTCTTCCGGATTCCGCTATGACAATATCGCGAAGGAAGGCGCCCTTGTGACGATCGAGGAGGTCAATTATGACGACTGCGTGCGGATCGCGGCCCGGGAAGCTTCTGAAACGGAGAACGGCGTGGTCGTCCAGGATACGGCCTGGGAAGGCTATGAGGATATCCCTTCCTGGATCATGCAGGGCTACGGGACGCTGAGCCTGGAGGCGGCAGGACAGCTGAAGGCGCTCGGTGAGGACCGTCCGACCCATGTATTTGTCCAGGCCGGCGTCGGTTCCTTTGCGGCGTCCGTCGTCGGATATCTGACGAATCTGTGGAAGGACGCTCCGCCGAAATTTATCGTTGTGGAGGCGGATGCCGCCGCCTGCCTGTATGAGGGCGCGGCAAAAGGAGACGGAAAGCCGGCTGTCGTGACGGGAGATCTGAAGACGATCATGGCCGGGCTTGCATGCGGGGAGCCGAATATCATCGGCTGGGATATCCTGCGCAACCATGCCTCGGCATTTGCCGCCATTGAGGACGCGGACGCCGCGAGGGCCATGCGGATCCTGGCTGCTCCTCTGCGGGGAGACCCTGCGGTGATTTCCGGGGAATCCGGCGCGGCCGGCATGGGATGCCTTGCGGCTGTCATGTGCTGTGAGAAACTGAAGGATTTCCGTGAGCAGCTGGGGCTTGACGGATCTTCAAAGGTACTGCTGTTCTCGACCGAGGGCGATACGGATCCGGCTTATTACAGAAGGGTAGTCTGGGACGGAGCCTGGGGAAAATAAAAAAAGGGCCGTGAACTGCAGCAGATAAAAGGCCGGGAGCCCCTTTCTGCGGAGTTCCCGGTGTTTCATCCGGAGAAAACTTACAGGAGGCTGGAATATGAATCTGGATTATGAGAAAATCAGGGCGGAGGCGGAGGGTTATAAAAAAGACATCATCGCCTTTCTGAGGAGAATGATCTCCCATCCGTCGGAGAGCTGTGAGGAGAAGGAGGTTGTCGCCTGCATCCGTGAGGAGATGGAGAAGCTGGGATTTGACAGGGTTGAGGTTGACGGCCTGGGCAATATCATCGGCTGGATGGGCGAGGGCGAGAAGATTATCGCCATCGACGGCCATATCGATACGGTCGGCATCGGCAATATTGAGAACTGGACGGCGGATCCCTATGAGGGCTATGAAGATGATGAGGTCATCTACGGCAGAGGCGGATCCGACCAGGAGGGCGGCGTGGCTTCCGCGGTTTACAGCGCGGTCATTATGAAGAAGCTCGGACTGATCCCGGAGGGCTACAGGATTATGGTAGTCGGATCGGTCATGGAGGAAGACTGTGACGGACTCTGCTGGCAGTATATCGTCAATAAGGACGGAATCCGGCCGGAATTTGTCATTTCCACGGAGCCGACGGACGGCGGAATCTACCGCGGACAGAGAGGACGCATGGAGATCCGTGTGGATGTCAGGGGCGTCTCCTGCCACGGCTCGGCTCCGGAGCGCGGGGACAACGCGATCTATAAGATGGCGGATATCATCGCGGATGTGCGCGCCCTCAACAACAATGGCTGCACGGATTCCACCCAGATCAGAGGCCTGGTCAAAATGCTGGATCCGAAGTTTAACCCGGATCATTTTGAGGACGCGAGGTTCCTGGGCAGAGGAAGCTGCACCGTATCGCAGATCTATTTCACCAGCCCGAGCCGCTGCGCGGTCGCTGACAGCTGCTCCATTTCCATTGACCGCCGCATGACCGCCGGCGAGACCTGGGAAGGCTGCCTGCAGGAGATCCGGGATCTTCCGGCTGTGAAGAAATACGGAGACGACGTAAAGGTCTCCATGTACATGTACAGCAGACCTTCCTGGACAGGGGAAGTATACGAGACTGAGGCTTATTTCCCGACCTGGGTGAGCAGCGAGGAGGCGCCGCATGTGAAAGCGCTGGTCAACGCGCATAAGGCTCTCTTCGGTGAGAAGCGGATCGGGCCGGAAAGCCAGAAAGCCCTCCGGAACCGCCCGCTGACCGACAAATGGACCTTCTCCACCAACGGCGTCGCCATTCAGGGCCGCTACGGCATCCCCTGCGTCGGCTTCGGACCCGGGGCGGAATCCCAGGCGCACGCGCCGAATGAGATCACCTGGAAACAGGATCTGGTCACCTGCGCGGCTCTGTATGCCGCAGCGGTTGCCCTGTATCCGGAAGCGAAGAAGGGCTGAGGAGAGCGTGGCCGGAGCCGAAGGCGGCTTGCTGAGTCCCGGCCCGGAACTGAATGAAGTCTGCCGGAGCAGGGCCGCCTCCCGCTGAGGAAGCCATGGGATCCGGCCCGCTTCTGCGTGTCTCCGGCGGCTGCCGGACTTGAAAGAAGAATGAATCAGGAAGGATAATGGAATGAACGATACATTGCAGCAGTATATTGAAAAGCTTGACGGACTCGATTTTAAAAACATGTACGATAATGATTTCTTTCTGACCTGGGATAAGACAGATGATGAGATTATGGCTGTCTTTACGGTCGCGGATGCGCTGCGCAATCTCAGGGAGAGAAATATTTCCACCAGGATCTTCGATTCGGGTCTCGGAATTTCCATTTTCCGGGACAATTCCACCAGAACGAGATTTTCCTTTGCCTCCGCCTGCAACCTGCTGGGACTTACCGTGCAGGACCTGGACGAGAAGAAGAGCCAGATCGCCCATGGCGAGACAGTCCGGGAAACAGCCAACATGGTTTCCTTTATGGCGGACGTGATCGGAATCCGCGATGACATGTACATCGGGAAGGGGCATACTTACCAGAAGCTTGTCGCGGACTCCGTGGCTGAGGGCTATAAGGACGGGATCCTGGAGCAGAAGCCGACCCTGGTCAACCTGCAGTGCGATATCGACCATCCGACCCAGTGTATGGCGGATATGGAAGAGATCATCCATTATTTCGGCGGGGTGGAGAATCTGAAGGGGAAAAAGCTGGCCATGAGCTGGGCTTACAGTCCCAGCTACGGGAAACCGCTCAGCGTGCCCCAGGGCGTGATCGGTCTTATGACAAGGTTCGGCATGAATGTGGTTCTTGCCCATCCGGAAGGCTATGACGTGTTCCCGGAGGTTGAGGAGATCGCCCGCAGGAACGCCGAGAAGAGCGGCGGATCCTTTACGAAGACCGGCAGCATGGCGGAGGCCTTCAGGGATGCGGATATCGTCTATCCGAAGAGCTGGGCCCCCTTCGCGGCCATGGAGAAGCGCACGGATCTCTACGCAAAGGGGGATTTTGACGGCATTGACGCCCTTGAAAAGGAGCTGCTGAAGCAGAACGCGGAGCATAAGGACTGGAGCTGCACAGAGGAACTCATGAAGACAACGAAGGACGGCAGGGCCCTTTATCTGCACTGCCTGCCTGCTGATATCAGCGGCGTATCCTGCGAAAAGGGAGAGGTCGACGCTTCAGTCTTCAACCGCTATCTGGCGCCCCTGTACAAGGAGGCTTCCTACAAGCCCTATATTATCGCAGCCATGATTTTCCTGGCGAAGGTGAAGAATCCCCAGAAGCTGCTGAAAGAGCTGGAAGAGAGGAATAAGGCGCGGCAGGCGCAGTGAAAATGACTCCGGGCAGTGCCTTTGGAAATACCGGGAGCGCTGCCCGCGGGCTGCCTGGGCGGATGCATTGCTGCGGGATGCCCGTCAACTGTATGGAGGCAGACAGGGGGCTCCCCTGTCTGTTCATATGAGGAGAAAGTCAGGTAGGAATCATGAAACAGAGGATTGTGATTGCCCTCGGCGGAAACGCCCTGGGCAAAAATCTTCCTGAACAGATGATCGCCGTGAAGAAGACGGCAAAAGCGATCGTGGATCTGATCCAGGAGGGAGACGAGGTCGTGATCGCCCACGGCAACGGGCCGCAGGTGGGCATGATCCAGAATGCCATGGCGGAGCTGGTCCGCTCGGACCCGGACAGGTATATTCCCTGTCCCCTGAGCGTATGTGTCGCGATGAGCCAGGGCTATATCGGCTATGATCTGCAGAACGAGATCCGGGAGGAGATGCTGGACCGGGGCATAGATCTCGGGGTGGCGACGGTTCTGACACAGGTGGAGGTGGATCCGGACGATCCTGCTTTTCAGCATCCGACCAAACCGATCGGCTCCTTTCTTACAAAGGAGGAGGCGGACCGGCTGGTCAGGGAGCGCGATTATGATGTGATCGAGGATGCCGGCCGGGGCTACCGGCGCGTGGTCGCTTCCCCGATGCCCGTCTCGATCATAGAGATCGGGACGATCCGTTCGCTGGTGGAGACCGACCATATCGTCATTGCCTGCGGCGGAGGAGGAATCCCCGTTTTCCGGACCGCGGGGCATCATCTTAAGGGTGCGGCGGCGGTCATTGACAAGGATTTTGCGGCGGAATGCCTGGCGGAACAGCTGGACGCGGACAGGCTGCTGATTCTGACCGCCGTAGAGAAAGTGGCGGTTCATTTCGGCAGGCCGGATCAGCAGGATCTGTCGGAAATGAGCTGTGAGGAGGCGGAGCGCTATCTTGCGGATGGGGAATTCGCGCCAGGCTCCATGCAGCCGAAAGTAGAGGCGGCGGTACGCTTCGCCCGGTCAGGGCCCGGCCGCAAAGCCCTGATCACTCTGCTGGAGCGGGCAGCGGATGGAATCGCGGGAGAAACCGGTACCGTAATCTATAACAGGGAATGATTTCCGGCAGCAGGGAAGAGATTTTCAGGGAAGTAACGTAAGAGAAGAGATTTCAGGCGAAGAGGTCTCAAGAGAAGAGATCTCAGGAGAACAGATTTTAAGAAAAGAAACTTGAGGAGGAAGAATGGAGCCGCTGAAGGAACGCTGTGAGATGGATTCCGCATTTATGTGGGATCTTACAAGAATGTACGCATCAGATGAGAAATGGGAGAAGGATCTGGAAGCTCTGAAGGGGGAAACGGAGAAGCTTGCTTCTTTTCAGGGAAGCCTGAACAGTCCGGAAAATGTAAAGCGTTATCTGGATTATGAGACTGATCTGGAGAGGAAGGTCGAATGTCTTTACTGTTACGCCTCTCTCCGTTTTACGGAGGACACGCGGCAGGAGAAGGCAAAGAGCATGCAGGCCAGGGCCACGAATCTTTATGTGGCACTGACAGCCGCGGGCGCTTATGCCGAGCCGGAGATGCTGTCGCTTGATCAGGAGAAGCTTACAGAGATTACAGAGAGCCCGCTGACGGAAGACTACCGCGTACTGCTGCGCCGGCTTGCCGACCGGAAAAAGCATACCCTGACCACGGCGGAGGAGACGATCATCGCTTCTTTCGGAGAGGTTCTGGAAGCGCCCGGAGAGACGGCCCACAGTCTTGAGGACTCGGACATGGTTTTCGGGAGCGTGCAGGACTCCGAAGGGAATCTTCATGAGGTCAGCGGTTCCAACTTTGTATTCCTGGAGTCGCAGGAGGACAGGGTTTTAAGGAAAAATGCCTTTGAATCCTATTACGCCGGCTTCAAGGGACATATCAATACCTTTGCCACCACCATGCAGGCCAATGTGAAGCGGGAGACGGTGACTGCTTCCCTCAGGCACTACGCTTCCTCCCGCGAGATGATGACGGCCCAGGAGCGGGTTCCGGTCAGGGTCTATGATAACCTGATCGAGGCCGTGCGCAGGCATCTGCCGGATATGTACCGCTATGTGCGGCTGCGCAGAAAACTTCTCGGCGTGGACAGCCTTCATTTCTATGACATCTACGCGCCTCTGGCCAGGGGCAGCCAGAAGATCTATTCCTTTGATGAGGCAAAGGAGATGCTCTTTGAGGCGGTGGCTCCGCTGGGCGGGGATTATGTAAATACGGTCCGGGAGGGCTGCGGCAGGGGCTGGATCGATGTGTATCCGAACAAGGGCAAGCGGGGAGGCGCTTTCTCCTCGGGCTGCTATGACTCGGATCCTTATATCATGATGAATTACACCGGGACACTGGACAGTGTCTCCACCCTGGTGCATGAGATGGGGCATTCCATGCACAGCTATTTCTCCTGCAGGCACCAGCCGCCGCACTACGCGAACTACACGCTCTTTGTGGCGGAGGTTGCCTCGACGGTAAATGAGAATCTGCTGGTGGAACATCTTCTTGAGCATACGGAGGATCCGGCGGAGAGACTGTCCCTGCTGAACCAGTATCTGGAGAATTTCAAGGGAACCGTTTACCGCCAGACCATGTTCGCGGAATTCGAGAAGCAGATCCATGAGCTCGCCGGACAGGGCGGTGCCCTGACGCCGCAGGCGCTTTGTGAGATCTACGGGAAACTGGTCGAGGATTATTTCGGACCGGATATGGTTGTGGACGATGAGATCCGTTATGAATGGGCCAGGATTCCCCATTTTTACAGGCCCTTCTATGTCTACAAATACGCGACGAGCTATTCCGCGGCGGTCGCGCTTTCAGAGGGGATCCGCGAGGAAGCCCGGGGCGTGGCGCAGGGAAATGTTATGCGTTATCTGGAATTTCTTTCCATGGGCGGAAGCAAAGATCCGCTGGATGAACTGCGGCACGCCGGCGTTGATCTGTCCGTCGCCGCACCGATCGACGCGGCCCTGGACAAATTCGCGCGCGTTCTGGACGAGGCGGAGAAGATCGCGGAAAAGCTGTAAGCTTCTTCACTGCGGCGGATCGCCCTTTCTGCGGCTGCAGCGTGAAGAAACGAAAGCGCGAAACGGATACTGCAGCGCGGATTTTTATACAGAGTATGCGGACAGGCCCTTCGGGGCCTGTTCTTTTTGACCAGCAAATATTTTCACCTTTTGTCTGAAAATCCGAAATATTTGAACAAAACGGCAATCCTTCAGCCTTGACTTTCGAAAAAACTCTTCCTATAATGTTTCAAGGCTGCGTTTTTTACGCGCGCCTTTTGTTTTGTATAACTACAGACCTGTGAAGGAGATGCGGACATGAGGATTTACAAGGGGATCATGAAAGTGGTCACGGTCATAGAGAACACGGTGCTGGCGCTTTCCATGCTGCTGGTTCTGGTTCTGACCTTCGGAAATGTGGTTGCCAGAAAGGTTTTCAACCATTCCTGGGGCTTTACGGATGAGATCGTGGTTGCCGTCTTTGTCCTCATCTCCCTGCTGGCTGCGGGCGTTGCGGCAAAAGAGGGAGGACTGGTGAATCTGGGCCTGATCTCGGACAATGCGGGACCGAAGGCGAAGAAGCTGCTGCTGCTGATTTCCACAGTGATCTGCGTGTGCTATTCGGCGATTCTGACCTGGGAGGCCATCGGGCAGGTGCGCAAGGAACTGGCCATGCCGATGCCCAAGACCAGTCCGATCCTGCATATCCCAACCTATTATTTCTGGGGCTTCGTTGTCGTGGGAGGCATTTCCCTCCTGCTTCATTTCATTGAGTATTTTGTTGATTACTGTGCTGCTCAGAAGGCAGAGGGAAAGGAGGGCTGAGACTTGATTACGGTGATTCTTTTCGGTTCCTTCTTTGCCATGCTGCTGATCGGCATGCCGATCGCGCTGTGCCTGGGCATGAGCTCTGTCTTCACGATTCTCTACGCGACGCATTTTGTGCAGAAGTTCCAGATGCTGAATCTGAGCATCGTCGCAACGAATACGTATACGGGAATATCCAAGTTTCTTCTGCTGGCGATTCCTTTCTTTGTACTTTCCGGGAATATCATGGCCAAGGCGGGCATCTCCAAACGCCTTGTCCGTTTCATTGATGACCTGGTGGGACACCGCAAGGGCGGCATGGCGATTGTATGTGTTATCGTCGCCTGCTTTTTCGGCGCGATCTCCGGTTCCGGACCCGCGACGGTCGCCGCGCTCGGCGCTGTTCTGATTCCGGCCATGGCCGAGTCCGGTTTCTCGGTTCCCTTCTCTGAGGCGCTGATGGCCACATCCAGTTCCATCGCGATCGTTATTCCGCCTTCCATCGCTTTTGTCGTCTATGCGTCGATCACAGGCGACGGCGTCGGCGATCTGTTTATGGCCGGCATCATCCCGGGTATCCTGATGGGCGCTGCCCTGGCAGTCGTTGTTCTGATCGAGGCGAACAGAAAGGGGATTGAGGCCCCGCACGGGAAGCGAAGCGCTTCCGAACTCTGGGCCAGCTTCAAGGATGCTTTCTGGGGCCTGCTGATGCCCGTGATCATCCTCGGCGGCATTTACGGCGGCATCTTCACGCCGACGGAAGCGGCAGCGGTCTCGGTTGTATACGGACTGATCGTCGCTCTGCTGATTTACCGGGATGTTTCTTTCCGCGACCTGGTCCTGATCTTTATAGATTCCGCGAAGACAACGGGAGGCATCATGCTGATTATCGCGACCGCTTCCCTGTTCTCCTACTGCTGCACGCTGTTCGGTATTGCGCAGGGCGCTCAGAACCTGCTTTCAAGTGTGGCGACAAACAAGTTTGTCTTCCTGCTGATCGTCAATGTGATCTTCCTGATCGCGGGATGCTTTATCGACGCGAATTCGGCCATGTATATCTTTATCCCGATCATGGTTCCGGTAGCGCGCGCGCTGGGCTACAGCACCATCGCCTTCGGCATCGTCGCCACGGTCAATCTTGCGATCGGCCAGGTTACGCCGCCGGTCGGCGTCAATCTCTTTGTCGCGATGGGCCTTAAGATCCGCGATAAGGTCCGTTCCGCCCAGGAAGGGAAGGAAGTCTTCCACAAGGTTACGCTTCCGATGATCTCGAAGGCTGTTGTGCCCATGATCATAGCCTGCCTGGTCGTTCTGATTGTTGTTACTTACATTCCGCAGATCAGCCTCCTTCTTGTACCGAAGGGCTGAGGCACGGGATGATAAGCATAAAGAAACCCGAGGGTTTTATGGTATCTGTTTTACCGTCTGCGGCCGGCGCCGCGCGGAAGATACCGGGTGAAGCTGCGCGGAAGATCTGTGCGGCACTGGTTTTTGGAAAGATGGAGGAAAAGAACATGAAGAAGCAACTGACATGGGTTCTTGCAGGCTCGATGATGATGTCTGCGCTGTGCGCCGCTCCGGCTTTCGCAGATGAACTGACCTATCACGATTACAACAATTCCGATAAGTATGTCGCTGCCGAAGAAGCCGCGAAGTACGAAGGAACGGATGAGTGGCCGGAGATCACCTGGAATTTTGACTGCTCCACAGGCGAGACGTCAACATGGGCGCAGGCAGGCTATTATTTCAATGCCCTGATGCAGGAATCCACTGGCGGAAAGGTCCAGGTCGAGGTCTATCCGGCCGAGCAGCTGACCAACGGCGACCAGGTGGCAGGGATCCAGGCTCTGATGGACGGCAACACCCTTCAGGTTTCCCTTCACTCCAACCTGATCTACGCGAACTTTGATCCGCGCTTCAATGTCGTTTCTCTTCCGTATCTGTATGAGACCTATGATGATGTCGACGCGATCCTCGGCGGCGAGGGCGGCGAAGCCCTGAAGAGCGTTCTGGCAGACTACGGCCTTGTCTGCGAAGGCATCGCCGAGAACGGTTTCCGCCAGATCACCAACTCCAAGAAGCCCATCACCACGGTTGCGGACCTGTCCGACATCAAGATGCGCATATGCTCCAACGACCTCTGCGCAGAAGTTTACAAAGAGTGGGGATGCGACGCGTCCGTTATGAACTGGGCAGAGACCTACACGGCCCTTCAGCAGGGTACCGTCGACGGCCAGGAGAATCCGGAGACCGCCATCGCTTCCGCTTCCGTACAGGATGTTCAGAAATATATCTCCCTGTGGAATGCATACTATGACTGCCTGTTCTTCTGCATCAACAAGAACGCTTACGATATGCTGACCGATGAGCAGAAGGCAGTTGTCGATGCCAACGCTGCCAAGGCTGTTGCTTACCAGAAGGAATGCAACCGTGAGCAGGTTGCCGCTCTGGTTGATGAGTGGACAAACGGCGATCAGATGGAGGTTACCCCGCTTGAGGAGATCGATTCCGATTCCTTCCGCGAGGCTGCTGCAGGCGCGGTTGACTGGTACAAGGCTTCCCTGGTATCCGCAGGAATGTCTGAGGAAGATGTAGAGACATTCGTCTCCGCTTTCGTCGGCGAGTGAACATGTTTTCATCGTATCGATCAGCTGATTCTATGATGATCTGTGGCATGATGTGTGGAGGGCGGTGAACAGTAACAAGTAAAGGGGCCGTCCGGCAGATCGTAACTGATGCCGGGCGGCCTTTCTGCATGCAGGGATCAGGACTTTATGCTATGATTTATAGGATAAATGAAAGGTCTGCGAAAATCGTATGAACAATTCTGACGGCTTCCGCGTGAAGAACTTCTAACCTCCTCATAAAATGCTAAAACCGTTCGAAAAAAGTTCAAACTCGCCCTGAAGGGCTCAGACAGTGAACTTTTTTCGAACAACGCATTTTATGACGAGCTAAGAAGTTCTAATCACTTGTGCAGATGTCAGACTTGTTCATACGATCTTCTCCGACCTGATATAGCAATGATTCTGTTGGGCAAAAGAGATCCCATGTATCAAAAACATAGTACTTGAAGAAGCCGGATATGGGCAAAAGGTAGTTGGAACTATTTGGAGGAGGTGCCGGATATGGCTTATATGATCACAGCGGTCGGCGCCGGTGGAAAAACAGGCTTTCTGCGAAGACTGGCTGTCCGGCTTCTTCGTGAAGGGAAAACGGTGCTGCTTGCAGCGACGACGCATATCTGGGGCCCCCGGGACGACGAATGGACCAGGACAGTCCTTTATGAGGAAGGCATGGAGCAGGCATTTCTCTTGAAGAAGGGAGATGAAGGCACGGAGCAGGCATTTCCCTGGAAGAAGGGAGATAAAGGCACGGAGCAGGCATTTCTCTGGAAAAAGGAGGGAGAGGCGGATCTGGCCGGGGTCCTTCAGCCGGATGGGAAGCTGTCAGCGCTGCCGCCGGAAATCTTCCGGAAGCTGTGTGAGAACTATGACTGTGTCCTTGTGGAAGGAGACGGCAGTCACTGCATGCCGATGAAAATCCCGACGGAAAGCGAACCTGTCGTACCGGA
>DGHP01000022.1 GCA_002392705.1 Lachnospiraceae bacterium UBA3845
TATCAGCAGAATACCATGCGCGACGCCCTGGTTGCCTGCCTGAACCTGAATATCTTCAACAAGTATTCCGACCGGGTAAAGATGGCCTGCATCGCCCAGATGGTCAATGTCCTTCAGTCCGTGCTCCTGACCGAGGGGCCGCAGATGGTGAAGACACCGACCTGGCATGTCTTTGATCTCTTTAAGGAGCATCAGGATGCGCAGCTGGTGGAGAGCCGGATCGAGACGGAGATGATCGGGGAGGAAGAAGAGTGGATGGTTCCGAATCTGTCCGAGTCTGCTTCGGTCAGTGCTGACGGGAAACTGCAGCTTACGCTCGGCAATCTGTCCCTCACGGAAGCCTATCCCGTCCGGACGCAGATTACGGGATTCAATGGCAAAAAAGTATCCGGCCGGATTCTGACCGGCGCGATGAGAGACAAAAATACCTTTGAGGCTCCGGATACGGTAGCTTCCAGAGAATTTGACCTGGCAATCAAGGATGGCAATCTGGAATTTACGATCCCGGCCTGCAGCGTGCTGCATATCACCCTGGAGGAATAAGAATTCTATGAAGAAGAAACTGCTTGCTGCCGGACTTGTGCTGAGCCTGCTCGCTCTGCCGTGTGCCGCTGCCGCATCTGAGACAGAAGCGGATACGGCCATTGCAGCCGAAACGGAAGCGGATACGTTGACCGCGGCTGAAACGGAAGCGGATATGGCAACCGCGGCTGAAACGGAGGCGGATACAGCTTCCGCGGCGGAACTGAAAAAACCGGTGCATGTCTGCGTACATGATCCATCTGTTTTTGAGGACGCGGACGGAACTTTCTATGTGGTCGGCTCCCATACGGCATCGGCCTCCTCAGAGGATCTGATCGAATGGAAGCAACTGAATTTTGATTACGGAAACGGAAAAGGACTGCCCTTCTACGGCGATCTCCAGACCATGCTGGAAGAGCCTTTCCGCTGGGCCGGTTTTGACGACGGGGACTGCAGCGGAAACGGATATGCCGTCTGGGCACCGGATCTGATCTGGAATCCCTACTATGTATGGGACGACGGGGATACGGGCGCCTATATGCTCTATCTGTGCTGTTCCTCCACCTGGAGAAGATCCTGCATCGCCTTCCTGACGGCAAAGGAACTCAGGGGTGATTATGTCTACGGGGATACCATCGTCTATTCCGGTTTCACGAAGAACGGAGAGTTTGACGGGAAGAGCAGCAGGGATACCAGCTGGGACAATGATTATCTGAATCTGAAGGAGCTGACGGAGCTGGGGGCTTCCGGCGGCGGCATCGATGAGGTCAGCGACAACTGGTTCAACGCGGACGGAAGCTGGAATCATACCTATGCGCCGAACGCGATCGACCCGAATGTGTTCTTCGATGCATCCGGGGAGAAACTCTACATGGCTTACGGTTCCTGGTCCGGAGGCATGTTCCTCCTGGAACTGGACAGAGAGACCGGCAAGGCGATTTATCCCGGAACAGACGGAACGGATGAGCTGTCAGGCAATTATGTGGACCGCTATTTCGGCGTCCATCTGATCGGCGGGGATCATCAGTCCGGAGAAGGCCCCTATATCTCCTGGGATCCGGAGAGCGGCTATTATTATCTCTACTGCACTTATGGCGGGCTTATGGCGGAGGGCGGCTACAATATGCGCCTGTTCCGCTCGGAGAACGTAACCGGGCCCTATCTGGATGCAGCCGGCAACAACGCGGCGGACAATAAGTCAAACGGGGACAGGTACGGGATCAAGCTGATCGGGAATTACTGTTTCTATGATCAGATCGGAAAGAGAGCGGCGGGACACAATTCCCAGCTGAATGCATCAGACGGCAGCCGCTACCTGGTTTACCACCAGCGTTTTGATATCAAGCCGCAGCTTGAGGCGCACGAGGTCAGAGTTCATCAGCAGTTCCTGAATGAGGAGGGCTGGCCGGTGACCGCTGTATATGAGTACAGAGGGGAACAGCCGGAGAATTATGATGTTCAGGAAGTGCTTGGAACTTATGAATTTATCAATCATGGCAGCAAGAGCAGCGGAGACATGCTGGAAACGCAGCTGGTCACCCTGAATGAGGACGGCAGCGTATCCGGCAGCGTCAGCGGAAGCTGGGAGAAGAGCGATTCCGGAAGGGGCTATGACTATCTGACCATGGAGCTTGACGGGGTCAGCTATCATGGAATCTTTTTCCGGCAGCATAAGGAAAATACAGAACCGGACGCGGTGATGACTTTTACAGCCATCGGCGATGACAATACATGTGTCTGGGGCAGCGCGGCGGATACGGCCGGCGGTGAGATGGTGACCGGAATGGCAGCCGAGGCCCTGAAAAAGGTAATCGTGGATGCGGTAAAGGAGCACGGAACGCTTCCGTCGGAATTCATGGGCTGTGAGCTGACCTGGACCTGTTCGGATGAGAATCTGCTGTCCGCGGACGGACAGATTCTGGCTCCGGCAGAGAAGACGAAGGTTGATCTGACCGCAGTGATTCAGAGCGGTGAGACCAGTCTCGAGAGAAGCTACAGTGTTACGGTGAGACCGTAAATGATGCGGGACAGCCCTGGGCCGGGAGATGGCCGGGGCTGTCCCGATGCATAAAAAGCCGGTAATACGGGCAGTCCTGCCGGCGGCAGCTGCAGCCTGCTGTGCGGACGGCCGTGAAGAGAGTAACGTAAAGGAGCCGGACATGCCGTCTGCAGGAACGGACTGCGGCGAAGTCAGAAAGGCCCGGCATACTGCCTGGCGGGCAGAGAGATTCTGCCGGGAGATGGATATCCTATGAATGAAAGCGAAAGCCGCCGGCCCTGCCTGAGGTGTCTGCTGAGCGAGATCGATGAGGAGGCTTACAGAAAGAACATCCTCCGGGTGACGGAGCTGATGAAAGCTTCAGAGAAAGCCTCCGATCAGGTGAAGGAGCGCAGGCTTGCCGCCTGCAGGGTCTGTGATTACCTGGAAAGCGGAACCTGCCGTGCCTGCGGCTGTTATGTGGAACTGCGGGCAGCCCTTAAAGGGGGCAGATGTCCCTATAAAAAATGGAACTGAGGGCTGTGATGAAAGTGCCGGTATGAGCCGGCGCAGGTCAGAAATATGTCAGAGTAAACATGTGTTTTCGGAGGAGTGAGAGCAGGATGAACGCGGAAAATTACAGAAAGACAGATTATAATCGCCCCTTTATTGAACAGAGGGCGGATCCTTATATTCTACATGCGCCGGACGGAAGTTTTTGTTTTACCGCGTCTGTACCGGCCTATGATAAAATCGTCCTGCGGCATTCCGAAACGCTGGAAGGTCTCAGGACTGCGGAGGAGCAGACCATCTGGACCAGGCATGAATCAGGGATTATGAGTATCCATATCTGGGCTCCGGAGCTGCATTTCCTGGACGGGAACTGGTATATCTACTTTGCCGGCGGCGATAAAGATGACATCTGGGCGATCCGGCCTTATGTCCTCAGGTGTGAGGGCAGCGATCCGATGAAGGATCCCTGGACGGAGATGGGTATGCTTGAGCGGGCGGATGA
>DGHP01000123.1:0-6277 GCA_002392705.1 Lachnospiraceae bacterium UBA3845
GATATCTTCATGATGTCCGGATATTTTATGATTTTTGCGGTATCCTCGATGCCGTGGTTTATCGGCGTTCCGGTCGCACTGGCAGGTTCCGTCCTGCTCGGTGTCGTGATTGAGAAGTCGGCCTACAAGCCCCTGCGGTCGGCACCGCGCATGTCGGTCATGATCTCCGCGATCGGTGTTTCCTACCTGCTGGAGAACCTGGCGACCTATCTGTTTACCGCGATCCCGATGGCATATCCGGAGATTCCCGGCCTGAAGAAGATCTTTACCTTCGGACAGATCACGACCTCGCTGGTCACGATCCTGACGCCGGTGCTCACCATCGTGCTGGTCATTCTGCTCCTGCAGCTGATCAACAAGACGAAGATGGGTATGGCCATGCGCGCCGTGTCCAAGGATACGGAAGCTGCCAGACTGATGGGAATCCGCGTCGACAGCACGATCTCCATGACTTTCGTGATCGGTTCCCTGCTGGCCGGCATCGGAGCCCTGCTCTATTTTACGGACCGTATGACGGTCTATCCCTATTCCGGCGCCCTGCCCGGCCTGAAATGCTTCGTCGCGGCGGTTCTGGGCGGAATCGGATCGATCCCGGGCGCCGTGATCGGCGGCTTTATCATCGGAATTTCCGAGACCTTCCTGGTGGCACTGGGATATTCCACATTCTCGGATGCCTTCACGTTTGTGCTGTTGATTATCATCCTGCTTGTACGCCCGACCGGCCTGTTCGGCGAGGCTGCGACAGATAAGGTCTGAGGGGGTGAATATGGTGAAGGAAAACAAACTAAGAGATCGGATCCTTACAGTCATCGCCCTTGCCGCGGTGCTCGGCCTCATGACCTGGTACCAGATGAATTCCAGGCAGCATTCCTATGCGATCGCCATCCTGGAGCGTTCTGCCATCTACGCGGTCGGCGCGGTCGCCATGAATCTCCTGACCGGATTTACCGGCCTGTTCTCCCTGGGACAGGCAGGCTTCATGGCCATCGGGGCCTATGTGACGGCGGTACTGACCATTCCGACGAGCGTGAGGCCGAACGTGTATTACATGAACGGCATCGCGCCCTGGCTCGAGAACCTGCATCTGCCCATGATCCCTGCCATGCTGCTGGGCGGTCTTTTTGCCGCCGCGCTGGCTGCCCTGATCGGCATCCCGGTCCTGCGCCTGAAGTCGGACTATCTCGCGATCGCGACACTCGGATTTGCGGAGATTATCCGGGCACTTCTGGCCGCACCCATGATGGACCGGATCACGAACGGCTCCTACGGCCTGAACAACATTCCGGGCTTTAAGAACCTGTTTCAGCCTGTTCTGATCGCCGCTGTCTGCATCATGGTGATGATCATGCTGATCAATTCCTCCTTCGGGCGCGCTTTCAAGGCGATCCGCGAGGATGAGGTGGCGGCGGAAGCCATGGGGATCAACCTGTTCAGACACAAGGAGCTGTCCTTTGTGATCTCCTCCTTCTTTACGGGCATCTCCGGCGGCATGCTTGCGGTGTTCATGCGCTCGATCGATACCAAGACCTTCCAGGTCACGCTGACCTACAATATTCTTCTGATCGTGGTCCTGGGCGGCATCGGATCCGTATCCGGCTCCATCATCGGTTCCATCCTGATCAACGGCGGCCAGGAATGGCTCCGCTTCCTGGATGAGCCGCACGCGATCGCCGGATACTCCATCCCGCTGTTCAGACCCGGCCTGCGCATGGTTATCTATTCCATCCTTCTGATGGTAGTTGTTCTGTTCTGGCGCAGCGGCATTATGGGAACCAATGAATTCTCCTGGAAATGGTTTTTCGGTCTCTTCCACCGCTCAAAGCGGAAGAAGGTTCAGACAGGGGGTGATCAGTGATGGCCCGGGAAGAAAGAAAGAATGTACTTCATGTTGAGAACATGACCATGCAGTTCGGAGGCGTCGTCGCGGTCAACAACCTGTCCCTCGACGTCCTGCAGGGGGAGATCGTCGCCCTGATCGGACCGAACGGAGCCGGGAAGACCACGGCATTCAACGTCATTACCGGTGTATATGAACCCACGAACGGGCGTGTTCAGTTCAATGGGGAGACCATCATCGAGAACTATCCCCGCGGGAAGATGAAAAAGAACTATCTGGGGGAGAATGCCGCGTCCTATAACAGGACCGTGAGCAAAACCCCGGATCAGATCACAAAACTCGGGATTGCCCGCACTTTCCAGAATATCCGCCTTTTCAAGGCACTGTCGGTATTTGACAATGTCCTGATCGCCACTCACATGCGCTCGAAGGCCAATGTGTTTTCGGCCACCTTCCGGGTCAACGGAGCGGAAGAGAGGGCGAACCGCGAACGTGCCATGCAGCTGCTGGAGATGGTCGGCCTTCAGGATCATATGAACGACCGGTCCACTTCTCTGCCTTACGGCCAGCAGCGCCGTCTTGAGATCGCGCGCGCTCTTGCCACGCAGCCGTCCCTGCTTCTGCTGGACGAGCCGGCGGCAGGCATGAACCCGCAGGAGACCGAGGAACTGTCCGGCTTTATCCGCAAAATCAAGGATGATTTTAATCTGACCGTCTTTGTCATAGAGCATCATATGGATCTGGTCATGAGTATCTCCGACCGGATCTACGTGCTGAACTTCGGCAGCCTGATTGCGGACGGCACGCCTGAGGACATCCAGAGCGATCCGGTTGTCATCAATGCGTATCTCGGAACCGGCGATACGAACTGAGGGAGGTGGGGATATGGCACAGGAGAATCTCCTGGAAGTGAAAAACCTGGTTGTACGCTACGGCGGAATCGAGGCTGTGCGCGGTATCAGCTTTGAGGTGCCGAAAGGGCAGATCGTCACCCTGATCGGCTCAAACGGCGCGGGCAAGTCCTCCACCCTGAGGGCGATCACGGGCCTGGAGAAGCCGGTGGCAGGTTCCATTACCTTTGAGGGGCAGGACCTGACAAAGCTGGGAACGGAGACCATCGTAACCAAGGGCATCACACTGGTTCCGGAGGGCAGACGCGTATTCGTGAACCTTACCGTGGCGGAGAACCTCCGCATGGGCGCCTATATGCGGAAAGATGATTTTTCAAAGGACCTGGACTGGGTATATACCCTTTTCCCGCGTCTGAAGGAGCGAAGCTGGCAGCCGGCGGGCACCCTGTCCGGAGGCGAGCAGCAGATGCTGGCGATCGCCCGCGCACTGATGAGCAAGCCGGATCTGGTTATGATGGATGAGCCCTCCCTGGGACTGGCGCCGATTATCGTCCAGGAAGTTTTCGATATCATCAGTGAGATCAACCGGCAGGGCGTGACGATCCTCCTGATCGAGCAGAACGCCAACATGGCGCTCAGGGCGGCGGATATCGGATATGTCATGGAAACCGGAAGAATTACCATGACGGGCACAGGTACGGAACTGGCGGCCAATGAACAGGTCCGCGAGGCATATCTGGGCAAGTCCAGAAAATAACACAGTCACTGTTCACGGCCTTCCACACAGCAGGCCAGAGGCCGGGCGGCGAGATGCCGGGGTGGATAGATATGAGTGATGAGAATCAGAAAAAAAAGAAGGATGATTTAGAAGGACTGGAAGCGGTCAGCTTCCGGGCAGGCGAGATCGTTGAGGAGATTATCGACAACGCGATCCGCAGCGCCGATTACAGCAGTCTGAGCCGGCAGGTGACGGAAGCGCTGGACCGCGCGGCGGATGCCCTTCATGACGGGCTGACCAACGCTGTGCGGGGAAAAGGCGGCGAGGGGGGATCCGGCAAAAAGAGCGCGGATATTCCCTACTGGCAGAGGGAGGAGTCCCGGAGCTACCGTTCCTCCACCCGTTCGGGCTATGATGCCGCCAGATCAAAGGCGCAGAGGGGCTCTTCGGATCTGAAGGAAACGGCGGATTACCTTGCCGGGTCCGGCGGGGTGGCGAGTCCGGTCGGCGCTTATATCAAGGCTGCCCTCCAGATGATCTGGGCTTTTATCTCCGGCATGATTTTCATTGCTTCCCTGGCTGTGGGACCCGGCGGCGGAATGTGGCTTTTTTCGATTTTTTCAGCCCTGTTCGCAGCGCTTATGGCAGTGCTCGGAGTCAGGAATCTGAAAAAGATTTCCCGCATCAAACTGGCCAGGAAGATCCTGAAGCTGATGGCAGGCCGGGATTATATCTCGGTTGATGAGATCTCTTCCGCGATCGGGAAGGATCATGACAAGACCGCGGAAGAACTGCGGGGAATGATCCAGGATAATGTATTTACCGGCCAGGCTTATCTGGACCGTCAGAATACGACCTTCATGACCAGCCATGAGACCTACCAGCAGTACCAGGCTCTGGAGAAGAGCCGGGCTGAGCGCATGAAGCAGGAAAATGAGAGCGTATTCCGCCAGAAGGATCTGAAGGAATACAATAAGATGCAGGAGGGAAAGAAGGCCAGGGAGCAGAGTGAAGCGAAGCGGTCGGCCCAGATGGACCGGGAGACGCAGCAGATGCTGGAAGAAGGCCAGGCTTTCATCCGGCATATCCATGAGAAAAACGATGAGATACCCGGCGAGGAATTCTCTGAAAAGCTGGACCGTCTGGAGCAGATTGTGACAGGTATCTTCCAGCGCGTCGAAGCTGACCCGAAGAGCGCGCCGGACCTTCACCGCATGATGAAGTATTACCTGCCGACCACGCAGAAGCTGGTTGACACCTACGCGACCCTGGACAGCCAGAATATCAGCGGTGCAAATGTGGAGAATGCCAAGAGGGAGATCGAGCGGTCCCTGGATACGATCAACAGCGCCTTCGAGCGCTTCCTGGACCAGTTCTTCAAGGATACGGCCTGGGATGTCTCGTCAGATATCAGCGTCATGGGAACCATGATGGCCCAGGACGGCCTGACCGGCGGAGATGATTTCAGTGAGGAGAAGATCCGGGAGTATACCGCCGCTTCCGCACAGGAGTCCCGGCAGGAGAAAAGCTTTGAGGAAGAACACGGATATACGGAAGGGTATACCCGGGGCTATTCTGATACGCTCGGATCCGGCGCAGCCTATGCGGAGGCTCCCGACCGCGAAGGAAAAGGATGATGAAAAAAGCACGGCCGGCCGGCCGTGCTTTTTTGCGCGATAAAGCCCGAAAATGGCTGCCATGCCTGCATGAGCAGACGTTTTCAGGCTGACGAGACAGGAACAGTTTCTCAGCGTGAGGTTTTTGAAAGCTCGAGAAGCTTTGACTTCAGCTCGGCTTCCATGCGCGCCATCTCGGCTTCCGCCTCGGAGCGCTTCGCGCGGCCTTCCTCCTGGATCCTGAGAACATCGTCCAGGGTGCTGATCAGTTCGGCGTTTGTCTGCTTGAGCGTCTCGATATCCACGATGCCGCGTTCGGATTCCTTTGCGGTCTCCACGGAGGCGGAATGCAGCTGCTGCGCGTTTTTCTTAAGCAGCTGGTTGGTAAGCTCGGAAACCTCGTGCTGTGCCTTGGCGGCCTGATTGGAGTGCTCAACGCCCATGGCGATGACCATCTGGTTCTTCCACAGAGGAATCGTATTGACGATCGTGGACTGAATCTTCTCGGCCATGAGGGTATCCGCATCCTGAACCAGACGGATCTGCGGACCGGTCTGCAGGGCGATCATTCTCGTAAGCTCCAGGTCATGAAGCTTTTTCTCAAAACGGTCGCACATGGCGCCGAAATCCTTGGCTTCCTGGGCATCCTGCGCGTCTCCCGATGCGGCCGCGCGGTCCTGAAGTTCTTTCAGTTCCCCTGCGCGCACCTCGGCAAGACGCTTCTTGCCTGCCGCGATATACATGGAGAGCTCCTTGAAATAGGACAGGTTCAGGGCATACATCTGATCCAGCGTCGCCACGTCCTTGAGCAGCTGGACCTGATGCTTCTCGAGCGCGTTCACGATCGTGTCCACCGACTGTTCTGTCTTGTCATAGCGCGCCTGGAGGGCGACGAGCTTGTTGGACTGCTTTTTGAAGAACTTCAGGAATCCTCCGTCATCTTCCTTGACGTCAAAGTCTTTCAGCTCGGTGACAAGGCCGCTGATCATGGAGCCGACCTCCCCAAGGTCCTTGTTGCGGACATTGGCCAGGGCCTGATCCGAAAAATCAGACATCTTTTTCTGGGTTCCGGCGCCGTAGGTCATAATCGCATTGGAGTCATGAAGGTTGATCTTCTTCGCAAAATCGTCCACCATCTTCTGTTCTTCCGCCGTCAGTCTGACCTCCTGGACCGTTTCAGCGGGACGGGCGGCCTGGGCAGCCATGATCGCTTCCGCGGTGGGTGCAGGGGCGGCCTGGACCTGTGCGGCAGCGG
>DGHP01000123.1:6375-11272 GCA_002392705.1 Lachnospiraceae bacterium UBA3845
GAGCAGCCTGGACCTGTGCGGCAGCCTGTGCAACAGCATCCGCGGCGGCCTTTGCAGCAGCATCCGCGGCAGCCTTCGCATCAGCTTCAGCCTGGGCCTGCGCGGCGGCTTCCTGAGCCTGCGCCGCGGCCTTTTCCGCCTGGGCGATCACGTCATCTACAGCTATTTCCGGACTTCCTTCTTCCCCGAATGTGAGTCTGATGGGAGCGGGAGAAGGAACAGCTCCGTCAAAAATGTTATCAGTCGACATGGTAAAACCTCCTTTGGCCGGTTCTTTGTTACGGTTCACGGCACTCCACACATCGGGCCGCGACGAACCGGAACCTGATTTCAAACAGGCCGTGAATCGTAACGATTCTTTTTCAAATGTAAGATAGTCTTATTTTAACAACCCCGAATCATCAGTACAAGCATTTATTCAATCTTGTTTTTGGCTTGCGCGGGGCTGATTTTAGGGGTATAATTTTTAGTAGTTTTGTAAATTAGGAGAACTGCCATGAAGAGATGTATGTATTGCGGCCACGAGAATGATGATAGTGCAGTCACATGTGCGGTTTGCGGAAACAGGCTTTCAGATATTCCGGATGGCCAGTCAAGCAGAAAGATCGGATTTTCAGAAGATTTTTCGGAAGAAGCCGTGACAGCCGGGCAGGAGGCGGAACCCTCTGAGAATGCAGGAACGCCGGAAGAGCCCGCCGAAGAAGCTGCGCCGGCCGGGGAAGCTTTTGCGGGACAGATGCCGGTGGATGACCAGTTTTCCGGCGAGACTCCTGCGGGACAGTTCCCGGAGGAAGAGGGCTCCGAAGAGAGTTTTGCAGAGACGAATTACGCGCAGCAGGCAGATCCGGAGGAGGCTTTTGCCGGACAGCCGGAAGGCACTGTGAGCGGTCAGATGCAGGGCGGACAGCAGTACTATGACGGCACCGACTGGCGGCAGGATGTCGGAAGAGGGCAGACCTACGCCGCGCGCCAGCAGTATGAGGCGAAAGCCGGCAGCCAGAGAGAACGTGCCCCCAGGGAGCAGTACGGCGACGCCGGTTACGGCTACCGCCAGCCCCAGGGCGGTCAGGTTCCGCCGCGCGACCGGGCGGATTACGGGAAGCGTGAGCAGTCTGCCGGCGGAAGCAAGGCTTTCATGATCAAAGCCAGAAAGAGGGTCAAGTCCTTTACATTCTTCCTCATGGCCCTGTTTTTTACCGCGATGCTCGGTCTGAACGCCTACAATATCATCAGCGGGAACGCGATGTATAATCTCAGCCAGGCGGATTCGATGCTTGCGAATATCCTGGGAGGGAACAACAGCTTCTTCACCCAGATCCTCACCGAACTGTGTTCACAGCTTGTATCGATGATCGTCAATGTCTACGGCATCGCAAAGCAGCTCGGGCAGAATGTGATGCTGGGGATCCTGCTGGTATTCCTGATTCCGAATGCACTTTACTGCCTGGCGCTCTGGCTGATGTTCGGTCAGACGGATATCCGCAGAAGACAGTTCTCCATGGGCGGATATACACTGGCCAGAGTGATGTGGGTCCTGAAGTTCATCATTGCCTGCATCGTCCTGGGCATCGGGCTCGTGATTTCGCTGTATTTTGTCGTGGTCGGCGCCTCCAGCGCCCGTTTCACCAGTTCCTTCATAGAGGGGCTGCTGATGCTGATCCTGATGATTGTGATCACTCTCTTTGTGATCCTGTATTATATCCAGTGGATGTTCTGCCTGAAGGTTGTCAAGCTTAATTCGAAGACAGGCGCGGATCCCGGAAGAATGCCCGGCTATGTGGCATTTATCTCTATCATCGCGGCGGTCCTGTGCGGACTGCTCATGGTTCCGATGGCACCGAATGATTATATCGGACTGGCGGCCAGAGGCAGCGCAGCGGGTTACTTCCTCTTCCAGGGACTCTGGGTCATCATCTACAAGATCAGGGTCAAGAGAAACTGAAGTTCCGGGGCGGAGATCCGCCGGAGGGACGTTTCGGGTCAATGAGAAATATCTGTATCTGTACAGGCCGTGCCGGGAAGGCACGGCCTGATTTTTCACCCTGACCGGCCTGCTTCCTGTTTCTCCTGCAGGCACTACGAACCAGAACCTGATTTCAAACAGGCCGTGAATAGTAACTCTTCATAATATATTCAGAAAGTTTTTACGCAAAATCATGGTGACTATACCTGCTTTTAATGGTATGATGTATCACAGTTTACCGGGGTGAGTCTGCTTCTCGGGGAGCAGAGGGCGGCAGATATCAGTCCGGGAGCTCCGGAAGTCCGGCAGGGACATCCGGAATACGGATTTGCGGGAGGAGGGCCCGCAGAAAAGGGGAGCCTGAAGTGAACAAGATATTGAAGCGGTTTGTTCTTGTGTGTCTGATTCTGATCGCGGCCGTGGCAGCGGTTGCGCTGTATTATCTGCACAGGGAGTGGAACCGGACGACTTATTTTAATAATACCAGTATCAACGGCTTCGACGCGTCAAATAAGACGCCCGCCGATCTTTTCGATCTGCTCAGCAAGTCCTATTCCGCACCGAAGGTGCACCTTCTTGAGGGGGAGTCCGAGCAGGCGGTCTGGACGCTGGAAGAACTTGGCTATACAGTGGATGAGACGAGCCTTCAGGCAAGCCTTCAGAGCGCGCTCGGCAGGCAGAAGACCAGCCTTTCTGTCTTCATGGCCAGCATGATGAACGGGAATTCCTTTGATGTGCAGGTGCCGTTCCTGTTTAATCAGGGACAGTTCTCTTCAGCTGTGACCGTCAGCAGCATGGCCTCTGAGCGTGTTCCCAACCAGAACGCGGAACTGGTCTATAAGAAGAAGGCAAAAACCTATACGATCAAGCCGGAGGTCCAGGGAACGGAACTGAGGGATATGGATCTGCAGATCTTTGTCCAGCAGCAGACGGACCAGCTGGTGGAGCAGCCCCGCCCCCAGGAGGACCTCTATATCACCATTCCCCAGCACCTGTATGTGCTTCCCTATGTTCTTTCTACCGATACCGAACTGAATAATGAGATGAACGCCTACAATTCCTATGATCAGGCGGTGATTACCTATACCTTCGGCTCACAGACGGAGGAGATCGACTGGAACACCATCCGTGACTGGGTCTTTATGGAGAACGGCGAGGGCATGCTGAGCGAGGAGAAGATCCGCGAGTATGTCATGAATCTCGCGGCCAGGTATAATACCTGCCATTATCCGAGACATTTTCACACTTCGGTCGGGACGGACATCACGATCCCCGATCCGGAGAACGAGTATGGTTATACGGTGGACGAGGAAGGAGAGTACCAGCAGCTGGTGCTTGATATCCAGTCCAACAGCCAGGTTACGCGTGAGCCGGTCTACAGCGTGGCCGGCGTGAGAAGAGACGGGCTGGACGACCTTTCCGGAACTTATGTCGAGGTGAATCTTTCCCTGCAGCATCTCTGGTTTTATAAAGACTACAGCCTGATCACTGAGTGCGATCTGGTATCCGGCTGCGTTTCAAAGGGAACGGAGACTCAGACAGGCTGCTTCTCGATCGCCTATAAGCAGAGTCCGGCCACCCTGACCGGCCAGAACGCTCTGGACGGCTGGAGGACAGATGTCGGTTTCTGGATGCCATTCTTTGAAGGACAGGGTCTGCACGACGCGACCTGGCGTTCATCCTTCGGCGGGAATATCTATGTTTACGACGGATCCCACGGATGTGTGAATCTGCCTTATTATGCGGCGCAGGAGATCTATAACAATGTCGAGACCGGAACTGCGATCATCCTGTATAAATAGCTGCTGTCACGGCCTGTTTGAAATCAGGTTCCGGTTCGCCGCGGCCTGATGTGTGGGGGACCGTGAATAGCAGTTATAGATAGCAGGCGGGAGAATTTTTTAAAGAAAGTTTCGGCAGGGTCATTGAAATCAGTCCTATTTTCGATATAATAAAAAAGTGTAGGCAACAGAGGGGAGAGCGACCGGGCTGTAAGGGCGGTCCGGGAGTTTTGTAACTGTAATAAGGGGCGACAAATGAACAGGGGTAATCTGGCGGAAGATCCTAAGGTGGATCGACCGTCGTCAAGTCGTTATACCCACATGGGCGCTGAGGCGGAGAACAAGCTGCTGTATGCGCCGGACGTGAACCGGAAGAAGAGGGGCACGCAGGGAAGCGGCAAAGGTACGGTCAGATCGAATCAGAAATCAGCAAAAAGAAGCGTCGGGCGCAGTCTGCCTAACAGCCAAATGAGTCGGCTGGAGGTAGGAGGCGACGGACGCTTATTTGGCGTTCATGTAAATAAACCCGCTCCTGCCCCGAAGACCGAGGAGAAGGCCGTCGGTGAAAACACAGCTCCGGCGCCTGCGGATGCGGCCCATGCGGCGCATGTCAATCCACCGGTTACAAAAACAGAAGATTTTCCAGCCAGGTCCGTAAAACCGGGCAGGCCGTATCTTGAGTCGGACGGGAATCCGCTGCTTAGCCGGGATACTCTGGAAAGGGTGCAGGACAGAAAGCGCGCCCAGGAAAAGAAAGAACGGGAATTAAAGCGTGCCAGAGCCCGGGAGGAACGGGAATTAAAACGTGCCCAGGCGAAGGAAGAGCGTGAAGCCGGCCGCAGCAGACTGCAGGAAGAGCGCGAGGCAAAGCGCGCCAGATCGCAGGAAGAGCGCGAGGCAAAGCGCGCCAGATCGCAGGAAGAACGTGAGGTAAGACGCGCCAGAGCTCAGGAAGAGCGGGAATTAAGACGCACGAAGGCGCAGGAAGAGAGCGAGGCCGGACAGGCCCGGGCAGAAGCGGAACAGACGCAGGCAGCGGATCTTCAGGAACAGAAGACCGTTCGGGAGATTCCTGCGGAGAATTCAGGACAGCAGGAAGAGCGCAGGAGCACAGCGGAAACGGCTGCGGCGGAAACTGCGGACAGCGCCATGG
>DGHP01000123.1:11366-22553 GCA_002392705.1 Lachnospiraceae bacterium UBA3845
CCATGGCTGCAGCGGAAACTGCGGAGAGCGCTATGGCTGCGGCGGAAACTGCGGACAGCGCCATGGCAGCTGCCGGAGCTGCGGCAGCACCGGCTTTTCTGAATAAACACCGCGCTGCGGAACTTCTGAAGGATTTTGCACTCAGGCACCGCAGAGCTCTCATTGTGTCCCTTGCGGGCGTTCTGACTGCCGGTTATGTCTATACGGCAGTGTATTATCATGACAAATTCTATCCGGGGACGAAGTTTTTCGGCATACCGGCAGCCGGTATGACAGTGGAAGATGTCAAGACCGCTGTCACGGCCAAGGTCAACAGCTACAGTCTGTCGATCCTGGAGCGCAGCAGCAGTCCGGAGACAGAATCCGCAGCTGCGGGAGAAAACGATACCGTCGCCGGTGCAGACCGCGCTCTCCCGGATCAGGGCGGGCAGCTTATGAAAACAGCCCGGTATTACGGATATATGGCCAGCGGAGCCCTGCTGGACGGCCTGGGGGACCTGACCGCGGAGCAGGAGCAGACACAGTCCGCCTCAGCCCGGCAGCATGAGCAGATCACGACCAGTGTCGGTGATGTGATAGAGGCGGAGCAGATCGGCCTCCGTTATCAGGACAATGGCGAGATCGAAGAGGCGATGAAGAATCAGATGACGGCTTTCTGGCCGGTTATGATGATCGCCCGCGGAATTGCAGGACAGTCTGACGTCCTGCGGACGCAGTATGATACAGACGCGGCGGAGCAGGTTATCAGTGCGCTCAGCTGCTTTGATGAGGAGAACATCATCGCTCCCGCCGATGCCAGGCTTGCATTTGACCAGGACGGCGCTTATGTCTCCGGGGAGATCATGGGGAACACCCTGGACACGGAAGCGGCTGCCGCCGCGGTGCGGGATGCTTTTGACAGGGGCATTACCCAGCTTGATTTCCAGCAGCTCGGGCTTTATCAGAACCCTGAGGTCTATGCGGATGATGTTGCCCTGAATAAGGAGACCAGAAGGCTGAACAAGGTGCTCGGAGCCTGCGTCACGCTGGACTTCGGCGACCGGAGTGAGCTGCTGGATCCCGAGAGAGTTTCGAAGTTCCTTTCGCAGGCCAGAAATGGCAGATATTATCTGAATGAGGACAAGGTGCGCCGCTATGTGAGCTCACTGGCGGAGAAGTTTGATACGGTTGGCAGCCGCAGGACCTTCTATACAAGCCTCGGGACGGAAGTGGAGCTGTACGACGGGAATTACGGCTGGATCCTGGATCAGGACGCCACCTATGAGGAGCTTCTGAGCGCCCTGAAGAATAAGAAAAAGGGAACACTGGATCCGGTCTACACTCAGACGGCCAAGAGCCGCGGTCTGAATGATATCGGCGATACCTACATCGAGATCAATATTACGAATCAGAGGATGTGGATGTACAAGGACGGCAGGCTGATCGTAGAAACGCCGGTCGTCACGGGCAATCCCTACAAGAACAATGATACTCCTTCCGGCGGTGTCTGGAGGGTATATGACATCCAGAGAAATGTCACCCTGCGCGGAGCTGATTACCGTACTCCGGTAGATTACTGGATCGGATTCAACGGCGGAGTAGGCGTCCACGATCTTCAGAGCCGCTATTATTTCGGCGGGCAGATCTATCAGGGAAGCGGTTCCCACGGATGCGTCAATACGCCTCTCGCGGCGGTGAAGCTGATCTATCAGGCTGTCGAGTTCGGAACTCCCGTTATCGTATACCAGGATGAATCCCAGGCAGCACTGGATGCGCAGACCGGTATCGAGGACATCTATTCGATCACGCAGCAGGTTGAATATGAGTTCGGAACAGTGGAAGATGACGGACTGGGCTCGATCGTGAACAAAACAGCGGCAAGAGCGGCAGGCGTTTCATCGGTATCGACATCCTGAGGAGGTGTGTCATTGAAATATTCCTATCTGCTCTTTGATCTTGACGGAACCCTGACGGACTCGGGAGAGGGCATCATGCGCTGTGTGCAGTATGCCCTGGAGAAATTCGGCATAAGGGAGCAGGATGTCAGGAAACTGAGGCGGTTCGTCGGACCGCCCCTGAATGATTCATTCCGGATTTTCTGCGGAATGAGTGAGGAAGATGCCCTGCAGGCAGTGCGCTATTACAGGGAAAGGTATGAGAAACAGGGCATACTGGAGAATCATGTCTATGAGGGAATACCGCAGCTGCTGAAGGATCTGGCAGCTGAGGGAAGAACGCTGATTGTCGCGTCCTCCAAACCCGAGGTCTATGTCAGAAAGGTTCTGGAGAATTTTTCCATAGCAGAATCCTTCTCCTTTACGATCGGCTCCGGGATGAACGGCAGGCTGTCTTCAAAGGAGGAGATTCTCGCGGAGGTGCTGCGCAGATGCCCGGCTGCGGGCGCGGACAGGAAGGAAACCGTCATGATCGGCGACCGCCGCTATGATATCGAAGGCGCCAGATCGGCACATATCGATTCGGTCGGCGTCTATTATGGCTATGCGGAAGCCGGCGAACTGGAGGCGGCAGGCGCTGACTATATTGTGCAGACAGTCGATGAACTGAGGGAACTGTTCATGAGGCTGTAGATCAGCCGGCGAAGCATGGGCAGCGGGCGCAGAGGGCAGATGCGCCCCGGCGGGACATGCCCGGAGCAGTCTGCTGACCGGGGCAGTAGGACAACGGCCGGAACGGCCTTAAAAACTGGTAATAAGGGGAGATTCTTTTCCGGGAAAGGGACCGGGGGAGATGAAATCAGATTCGGGAGATAACGGTCCGCGCGCGTATGCGGGGGCGGACGTCCTATATATAAGCATGGCGGTTTTTAAGCTGCCGGCATGCGGGGGGATTCAGGCAAGCAGTAAAGGGGAGCGGGGACTATGAAACAGAGGAGCAATCAGAATGAGAGGGCAGCATTCGATCAGATATTCAAGGCTGTGGGGGATCCCCACCGGCTGAAGATTATCCAGCTTCTGGCGGAACAGGAACTGAATGCGGGAGAACTGCTTCAGTCCATTGATATTGTGCAGTCGACGCTCTCGCATCATATGAAATGCCTCGTGGAATCGGGCATAGTGAATGCCCGGAGAAATGGCAAATGGACATGCTATACCCTGAATCCGGAAGTCATTCATGACGCCTATGATTTTCTCGGACAGTATCTGGACGGAACAAAGAAGACCGGTACAGCCGGCGGAACGCAGACTGCCGGGGCGGATCCTTCCGCTGCCCCCGTAAAAGACAGCCGGCGCCCGGCAGCTCAGGAGGATGAGTCTGCGGCAAAGAAGCAGGAAGAGCGTGCCCGCAGGACTGCAGACAGAATGGAGACAGCTGCGGAGGCGGAAGAAAAAGGGAAGAAGGCGGATGATCTTCCAAAATGGTGGAAACCGGAGGAAGAGGACGATGATGAGGAAGAAACGTCCTCGGGCGGCTGGTGGAAGCCGGAACAGCTCAGCGAGCGGATGGACGGGAAAAAGGCAGGAAAAAAGCATTCGGGAGAGCTGAATGCCGCCCGGGAACTCTCACGGAAGGTTTCCGAGGAAGAGAAAAAGAAAAAAGGAAAGAAATCCAAAAAAGGGAAAAAGAACAGTAAAAAATAAGAAGGAAATGGCCAAGAAGAAAGAGATAAAAACGAATGCAATGCGCATTCTCGACAGGACCGGGACAGATTACCGGGTGATCACTTACGAGTGTGATGAGTTCGTGGATGCGCAGCAGATCGCCGACCAGCTTCATCAGCCCCATGAGAAGATGTACAAAACGCTGGTGACAAAGGGCAGGAGCGGGGACTATTTTGTATTTGTGATACCGATTGACGGGGAACTGGATCTGAAAAAGGCTGCAAAAAGCGTCGGGGAAAAGTCGGTGGAGATGATCCATGTAAAGGATATAAACGCGGTGACCGGTTATATCCGCGGCGGCTGTACCCCGATCGGCATGAAGAAGCAGTATATGACCAGGATCAGCGAGGAAGCCGGTGCGCTGGATACCATGATTGTAAGTGGCGGCAAGCTTGGCGCCCAGATTGAACTGAGACCGGAGGATCTGATCCGTGTTTCAGAGGCTGAGTATGCAGACCTTCTGGAATGACGGAAACCGGTTTTAAGATCCAGAGCAATCCCGGATCGGGATCCGGAACGATTAATAAGAGAGGATCCGGCGGCATCTGCTGCCGGGTCCTTTCTTCTGGACAGAATTATCCGCGGCTCGGCCGGACAGAATTTTTCACGGCGCGGCCGAGCAGAATGATCCATGGCGCCGCTGACAGGATTTCCACGGCGCAGCGGTTGACAGACAGAAAATAATGCGGTAATGTAACTGGAAATGCGAAAAAAACAGTATAGAATGGGGAGGCTGCTGAATGCTGAATGATATTGACAGAGAAGCACGTGACGAGAAGCTGATGACGCTTCTGGACCGGACCCTTGATTCTCAGAAGATGGATCTGTCGCTGTATGAGCAGTATGGCGTAAAGCGGGGACTGCGTGAGTCGAACGGACGGGGTGTCCTGACAGGCCTGACGGAGATCTCTGACGTCAACGGACATAAGGATGTGGACGGCGTGTCCGTTCCCATCGAAGGAGAACTGTACTACCAGGGCTACAAGATCAGCGATCTGGTGGATGGTTTCCATAACCGCCGCTTTAATTTTGAGGAAATCACCTACCTGCTCCTGTTCGGCGACCTTCCGGATAAGAAGGAACTGAGAGAGTTTATTACCCTTCTTTCCCAGTACAGGGAACTGCCGTCCAAGTTCGTCCGCGACGTAATCATGAAGGCTCCGAGCGCCAATATTATGAACGGCATGCAGAGGTCGGTCCTGACCCTCTATTCCTATGATAAGGCTCCGGATGATACCTCGATCCCGAATATTCTGCGGCAGGCCCTGCTTCTGATCGGCGTCATGCCCCTGATCTCCGTGTACAACTATCATGCCTATCAGCATTATCACAATGACCGGTCCCTGATCATCCGCTATCCGAGCGAAGATCTCTCCACGGCGGAGAATATTCTCAGAATGCTCAGGGATGACGGCGCCTACACGGATCTGGAGGCGAGGGTTCTGGATGAATGCCTGGTGATCCATGCGGAGCACGGCGGCGGTAATAACTCCACATTTACGACCCATGTTGTCTCATCGACAGGTACCGATACGTACTCCGCTGTCGCGGCGTCCCTGGCATCCCTGAAAGGGCCCAAGCACGGCGGCGCCAACCTGAAGGTTGAGAATATGTTCACGGATATCAAGGCCCACGTCAACAACTGGTCCAATGAAGCCGCCATTCAGGCATATCTGGAAAAGATCATGCGCAAGGAGGCATTTGACCGCTCCGGCCTTATCTACGGTATGGGCCATGCGATCTATACCCTGTCGGATCCCAGAGCCGTAATCCTGAAGGATGCTGCCAGAAGACTGGCGGAAGCCAAGGGTCTCGAGGAGGAATTCGGCCTCTATGAATCGGTGGAGAAGATTTCGGCAAAGCTTCTGACGGAGCGGAGAAAGCTTGCCAAGCCGATCTGCTGCAATGTGGACTTCTATTCCGGCTTTATCTACAATATGCTTGGCATTCCGGTGCAGCTGTTCACACCGATCTTCGCGATCTCCCGTATTTCCGGATGGTGCGCGCACCGCATGGAGGAACTGATCAACGACAGCAAGCTGATCCGTCCCGCCTACAAATATGTGGGCCATCACAGGTCCTACCGCAAGCTTGAGGACAGAACGGAAGCCATCTGATCCGGGCAGAGCTGCGCCGCAAAGGGCCATCTTTACTTTGGGATTCAAATGATTTACAATGAAGGGCATGAAATCGGTTTTCCAGCTACGGTCACGGAGGTTTTCTTATGGCACCAAAGATTAAGACAATCGGTGTTCTGACGAGCGGTGGAGATGCGCCGGGTATGAATGCCGCGATCCGCGCGGTTGTACGCAAAGCAATCAGCCAGGGGATGAATGTAAAGGGTATCTACCAGGGATACAAGGGACTGCTCAATGAGGAGATTGCTGATCTGAATGCCAGAAGCGTATCTGATACGATCTCAAGAGGCGGCACGATTCTCTATACCGCCCGGAGCGCCGAGTTCCGGACAGAAGAAGGACAGAAGCGCGGGGCGGAGGTCTGCAGGAAGCACGGGATCGAAGGCCTCGTGGTTATCGGCGGCGACGGTTCCTTTGCCGGGGCAGGCAAACTGGCTGCCCTGGGGATCAATACCATCGGGGTTCCGGGAACGATCGACCTCGATATTGCCTGCACGGAGTATACGATCGGCTTTGATACCGCTGTGAACACGGCCATGGAAGCGATCGATAAGGTCCGCGACACCTCGACTTCGCACGAGCGCTGCTCCATCATCGAGGTCATGGGGCGCAGGGCGGGTTATCTGGCCCTCTGGTGCGGTATCGCCAACGGCGCGGAGGATGTCCTCCTGCCGGAACTGTATGATTATGACGAGCAGGCTCTGATCAACAACATCATAGAGCTCCGCAAGAGGGGTAAAAAGCATCATATTATAGTAAATGCGGAAGGAATCGGGCACTCCAGCTCCATGGCGAGGCGAATCGAAGCCGCCACGGGCGTTGAGACGCGCGCGACGATTCTGGGCCACATGCAGCGCGGCGGCAGCCCGACCTGCAGAGACCGTGTGTATGGCTCCATGCTCGGGGCCTACGCTGTGGATCTTCTTGCGGAAGGGAAGACCAACAGAGTGGTTGGCTACCGGAACGGCGGATGGGTCGATTTCGACATCACCGAGGCCCTGGATATGCAGAAGGAACTGTCGGACTACATGGTCCGCGTGAACAAGGCACTGAGTATCTGAAACGGCCTCTGTGAGAGATCAGTTAAGGAAAATGGAGCGGCTGCCCGGAAGGCAGCCGTTCTTTATCGCAGTCAGCAATGGCGGAAAGATCCGCAGTCTGCTCCGGCACAGCAGCCGGTCATCCGCTTTTGGCCGTGCGGCCGTCATTTTATTTCCAGCGGGAGAATCAGATGATAACGAGTACAGGGAATGCGCGGATCAGGAATCTGGTCCAGCTTCGGAAAAAAGCAAAGGAAAGAGACGCGCAGGATGTTTTTCTGGTGGAAGGGATCAAGATGTTCCGGGAGATACCCGACACCCTTCTGAAGGAGGTCTATGCCTCCGAGTCCTTCATAAAAAGCGCCCTGGGAAAGTCGGCCCTGGAGGACTGCCGGGCAGAGATCCAGGTCGTCTCGGACGAAGTATTCCAGGCCATTTCAGACACCCGCACGCCCCAGGGGATCCTTGCGCTTGCAGGGCAGCTTCATTACCGGCCGGAGGACCTGCTGGGCAGAGCCGGAGGACAGACTGAAGCGGAAAGAAAGCCCCTGCTTGTGATTCTTGAAAACCTTCAGGACCCCGGCAATCTGGGCACGATCCTCCGCACGGCGGAAGGGGCCGGCGTGACCGGGATTCTGCTTGGCAGAGGCAGCGCGGATGTATATAATCCAAAAGTGACCCGCTCGACGATGGGAAGTATTTTCCGGCTGCCTTTCTATTATACAGAGGACCTTGCAGCGTCCATGCGCCGGCTCAGATCAGAGGGAATCCTGATCTACGCGGCGCACCTGAAGGGGGACAGGGATTACGACCAGGTCGACTGCAGATGCGCCTGCGCTTTCCTGATCGGAAATGAGAGCCGGGGCCTTTCAGACTCTGCGGCGGCGGAAGCGGACCGGCTGATCCGCATCCCCATGTGCGGAAATGTGGAATCTCTGAATGCCGGAGTGGCCTCCGCGATCCTGATGTACGAGGCGGGAAGGCAGAGGAGACGGGAAAAGACTTGACAGCCGGCCCAACCTGTAATATCATGGACGCATAATGTAATAAAATTGTAATATTTTATCAATTCCGTTAACAACCGGTCTCCTCAGGGGACGGGCATGGGAGGATTTTTATGAATCTGAATCTGTCGGGAAAGATCGCTGTGATCGTCTGGGCGGCTGCTTCCTTCGGGATGATCAGCTGTATGACAGCTTCCGCAGCAGATCCTGTGATCGGCATCGACGCGGCAGGCTGGTCCGATGAGGACTGGAACCGCATCGCGATGACGAATGATGAGACAGTTTCTACCGGCGTTGTGATCCGGTCGGAGGCTTCGAAGGACAGTAAAGCGGCGGGCTATCTTTACCGCGGGGAGGCCGTGGAGGTCGTGTTCCGGGGGGAGAAGTGGACGGAGATCCGGTCCGGAAGCGTGAAAGGCTTTGTGAAGAACCGCTATCTGGTCTATGGCCCGGATGCCAGAAAGTACGCGGAGCAGTACGGCAGCGCAGGCGTATCGGCCAACTGGAACGATGTGAATGTATTCTCGGAGGCTGACGCGGACGCGCCGGTCACCCGCACGCTGACAGAGGGCAGCACCATGGCCCTGCTTGAGGACGGCGGACACTGGCTGAAGGTCTCTTTGGGAACAGAGGGTGCGGAGTATGTGTCCTCCGAGGATGTGACCAGGCTCCTTCTGCTTCAGACAGCGGTTCCGGTTGAGGAAGCGGACATACCGGCGCAGGCTGCGGAAGCGGACATACCGGCGCAGGCTGCGGAAGCGGTTTATTCTGCTGCAGATACAGAGGAGAACGCAGGGTATTCAGCTGAAACTGCGGAGGAAAGCGGTGAATCTGCCTCCGGGAGCGCGTACGCAGAGGCAGAGCAGGCAGCATACTCTGAAAATGCCGCTCCGGCATCAGAAGTTTCCGGATATGCGGCTGCCAAAGTGAGTGAAGATGCAGACGTCCAGGCCCTGTATGAGTATTATATCGAACTTCAGGACGCGGCCATGCATCCGGAAAATGAAGAGGATGCCCAGGCTAAGGCCGAAGCAGCCCTCGAAGCTTATCAGGCTTACCTTGACGCGGCGAACCGCATGCAGTCCTGGGTGGCGGATGTGAAGGGCGGAGACTGGACGGAGGACTCCTCTTCATCCGCTTCAGAGGAGACCTACGATCTCTCATCCGACGATTCTGATCCGGTATATGATTCCGTTACGGAAGGGAGTGAGAAGTCTTCTGTCTCTGATCCCTCCAATGATTACACGAATTACAGTGATCTCGACCTCCTGGCGGCGATCATCTGGTGTGAAGCAGGAAACCAGCCCTATGATGGCATGGTTGCGGTCGGCTCGGTTGTTATGAACCGGGTGGCGAGCAGCAGCTTCCCCAACACGGTTGCGGAAGTACTGAATCAGCCTGGGCAGTTCTATCCTGCCAGCTCGGGAACCCTGCAGAAGGCGATCGAGGCGGGAATCAATGACACCTGCTACAGCGCCGCGCAGGATGCGATGAACGGTGTCCAGCCGGTTCCGGGCGCCCTTTACTTCAACACTTCCAGCGGAACCACGAAGCTGGGCGACCACTATTTCTCATAACGAATCTGAAAGAGTTCATCATAACGATAAAAGAGTGCCGCGGTATTATTGTACTGCGGCACTTCTTTTCTTTATCGGACCGGCTTCACAGCCGGTTTTTTCTTTTTGGCAGGCCGGCATGCGGACCGGCTCCGCAGCCGCTTTTTGGCAGGCCGGCATGCGGACCGGCTGATCTGCGGTTTTATTCGATGTCAAGTTCGGGCGGCTCATCCAGGTGTTCTGAGACGTACCTGCCGTTCTTCTTTCGCTGCCGGACGCATTCTGTCAGGAGATATTCGATCTGCCCGTTGACAGAGCGGAAATCATCCTCCGCCCAGGCGGCGATCGCGTCATAGAGCTTATCGCTGAGCCGCAGCGGAATCTGTTTCTTAGGCAAAACACCACCTCCTCTCAAAACAAAGCCTGTGTCCTGACTCAGTGCCCGGGATGCCTGCTTTGCAGCCAGGTCTGCAAAAAGCGCAGCCGTGGGCAAAAGTTATCTTCCTTCTGATCAGTAGAGGCTTCCGGAATTCACAACCGGCTGCGCGTCATGATTCCCGCAGAGAACAACCAGAAGATTGGAAACCATGGCTGCCTTGCGTTCCTCGTCCAGTTCCACGGTTCCGTTCTCTTTCAGCCGGTCGAGCGCCATCTCCACCATGCCCACGGCACCGTCCACAATCATCTTTCTCGCGTCGATTACCGCGGATGCCTGCTGGCGCTGGAGCATGACCGCGGCGATCTCAGGAGCGTAGGCCAGATAAGTGATCCTGGCCTCAATGATCTCCAGGCCTGCGTCTGCTACCTTGTCCTGGATCATCTGGCGGATCCGTTCCGCCACAAGGGTGGTGGAGCCGCGCAGCGAGCCGTCGTCCGCCATGCCGTCCCCGGTGGTGTCGATGCCGGGAGCCATATCATAGGGATAGATCTTTACGATATCCCTGACTGCCGTATCGCACTGCAGGGAAAGATATTCCTTATAATTGTCCACATTGAACACTGCTTTTGCCGTATCCCGGACTCTCCAGATGACAGCCACGGAAATCTCTACCGGATTGCCCAGCACGTCATTGACCTTCTGCCTGGCGTTGGAAAGGGTCATGGCCTTCAGCGAGATCTTTTTGCTGACGATCTCGGTCTGATGGGAGCCCGTGGTCAGCGTCAGCAGCTTGGCCGGATGGGAACCGCCGTCGACGTCGCCGCTCTGTCCGAGCCTGGTTTTGGCTGCGGGGTTCACGGAGGTGCAGAAGGGATTGACCCAGAAGAATCCGTCCCCGCGGATCGTTCCGACATACTTGCCGAACAGTGTAAGTACCAGAGCTTCCTGCGGTTTCAGGACCTTCAGCCCGGGCAGCGGAATCCAGCCGAATATCATGATCAGGAGTCCGGCCAGGAAGAATCCGATCTGAGGGCCGCTCCGGCTTGCATGTACAAATGAAAGAATAAAGAAGGCGATCCCTGCAATATACAGCAGAATCGTCATCATCAGTACCAGCATTCCGATTTTATTCCCCTTTAAAGTTTTTTCTGACATAGTGTCCTCTCTTTCCGGCGGATCTTATGCTGCCGCCGTGTGCTTTGACTGGATCGCTGGCTGTTCCCATCGATCTGATATCATATTGATATCACCAGGAAACCACTTTGTCAATACTATGCCTGAAAAAAACGAGTGAAAAATGAATACACATTTTTCACTCGTCCTGTCAATTCCGCCCTGGCGGAATTGCGCTCGCGGCATCCGCCGGAGGCTTCAAACTTCGCCGCGGGTCCGGACTCACGGAGTTGTTGTTTTGCGCTCCTCCCATGACTTGGAGAAGCGTAGAAATCTTTGATTTCGTTACGCTTCCCAT
>DGHP01000123.1:22667-26211 GCA_002392705.1 Lachnospiraceae bacterium UBA3845
CGTTTCTGCCTGCTGCCATTCGCTGCCGGGGTCTTCTTCACTGCTGCCGGACAGTTCCTCCCCGCTGCCCGGAGCGGGCGTCTGCGTGCCGCTGCGGGTCAGGGACCGGTAGATGTAGGAATAGATTTCCTGACTATGCTCCTTCCAGTTTTTGCAGATGATCTTCGCCTGGCGTTCATTGGGCACCGTGATGGTGAGATCGATCAGCGGGGTCGTATGTTCCAGTACCTGGCAGCGGACCGCGATGTCATCCTGGGCGGTACGGTAATAATCAGCCTTTTTTGAGACAGCTTCGCGGAATTCCAGCCGGTTTTTCTTCAGATAACAGTCGATGTCCCCGCGTATGCCCGATGAGATATTGTTTTTCAGCGCTTCCAGACTCTTCAGGCCTTCTTCGGTGAGGGAGTAATAGATGCAGTTCGGATAGACGTCCTCCCGGATCAGGCCGGACTCCACCAGATCCCCGAGCGTATACTGCACATTAAAATAATGGGTGTAGCCAAGATCCAGAAAGACGTTGGAGATCTGCCTGTTCGTAAGGGCGAAATCCACCCGGCTCAGGGTATAGAGCGTCATAAGTTTATACAGGATGGGAAGCGTATCCGACATATCGATTCCTCTTTCGCTGCGGGCAGACCGGAACCTTGTCCGGAAACAGGGGGATCTGCGCGGTTTTTCATTTTCTGCAGGAAGGATCAGTTCATAAATCAGAGGAGGCCCGGCCAGGGCGCTGCGCTCAGCTTTCATTTACCAGCCGTCCCTGCCAGGCGCCCTGCATCTTCATGGCTGAATGGATCCCGTTCAGGACGCTTCTCTTATTCCGGCTCCAGTCCGGAGCGATCAGAAGCTCGGAAGGCCCGTCTCCGGTCAGGCGGTGGATGACAATATCGCTGCGCAGATGCTCCAGACAGTCGATGACCAGCCCGGTGTACGCTTCCTGCGTCATGACGGGGAAGGGATGCGCGAGGTAGTACGCGGCCAGGTCGGTGCCCCTGAGGATGTGAAGCAGCTGCAGCTTTACCCCCTGGATATCACGGTCATTCAGCCAGCGGACGGACTGCAGCATACGGTCGCGGTCTTCACCCGGAAGGCCGAGAATCAGGTGGACGATAACATCGATTCCGATCGATCTCAGATCCGAGACCGCTTTTTCAAATACCTCCAGCGCATAGCCCCGCCTGATGAAACGGGCAGTGTCCTCATGAATCGTCTGCAGCCCCAGCTCCACCCAGACCGGTTTCCGCTCCCTGAGCCGGGCCAGCAGTTCCAGAACTACGGGCGGCAGGCAGTCCGGCCTTGTCGCGATGGAGAGAACCTTTACCTCCGGTCTTTCCACAGCTTCCGTAAAAATGGACCGAAGATGCTCCGCCGGGGCATAGGTGCCCGTGTAAGCCTGAAAATAGGCGATGAAGGAATCGACGGGGCGTTTGCTCCGGATCTGCATCTCCTGCATCAGAATCTGCTGCGTTACGCTCAGCTTCCTGTCGGCGGCAAAGTCGCCGCTCCCCCCTGCCGAGCAGAAAATACAGCCGCCGTATCCGATCTTTCCGTCCCGGTTCGGGCAGCTGCATCCGCCGTCAAGGGCAAGGCGGTAAACCTTGCAGCCGAATTGTTTTTTCATCTCATAGTCCAGACTGTGGTAGGGTTTTTCGAGCCAGCGCATGGATCTTCCTCTTTAAGGCCGCAGCTGTATCAATCGCGGCTGCCTGTGACCCGATTTTTTTCGAGCCGGCGCATGGACCTTCACCGCCAGGCCTCCAGGCAGGCGCGAAAAGCCGCCGGACGGGAAAGTTCGTTCCTCATCATAGCATCCGGGCCGGAATTATGCAAGGAGGAGGGAACCGGGCATCATGCTCTTGCTGTCCACGGCCCTCCGCGCATCATGTTTAATCAAATTTTTTTGTAATCGGAGTGTAAAGTATGGTAAAGTAAGAGAAACGCTGATTCATTCATCTGCAGCTGATTCAGGCCTGCGGTAAGCGTTTGCAAAGGAGGACAGATTGGGCAGAGAGGAAATGTCTGTCACAGAGAGAGAGATCCGCAGGAGGCGCAGCTCGCTGATCATGAAGAGCCTGATCGCGCTTCTGATCCTGCTTCTGGCAGGCCTTGCGGCGCTGCTTCTCTATGAGACAAAGTTTAAAGTATATAACAATCCCTGGGCACCTCAGACAGGGGATCTGATGGAATCGTCGGAGAGTGAGACGCAGCCGCAGGAGCGGATCAGCGCGCAGGAGCAGACGCTGGAAGCGCAGGCGAACAGGCTGGCTGCGCAGTATGATTATGACGCCGCGATTGAACTGCTCAGGGGGCAGCCGGGATTTGACCGCAGCGACAGGCGGAAGACTCTGGTCGCTTCCTATGAGAAGACAAAAGCGGGCTGTTCCCCGTATTCGGTTGATCAGATCACCCATGTCTTTTTCCATACCCTTGTAAAGGACGACGCCAGGGCCTTTGACGGGGATGAGGATACGGACGGCTACAACCAGGTCATGACGACGATCTCCGAATTCAATTCCATCATCCAGCAGATGTACAACCGGGGCTATGTCATGGTCAGCATGCACGATATGGTGGAAGTGGCGGAGGACGGTTCGGTATCGACCAGGGAGATCCGGCTTCCGGCGGGGAAGAAGCCCTTTGTCCTCAGCCAGGACGACTGCAGCTACTATCATTACATGGACGGGGACGGTTTTGCGCAGAAGCTGGTCCTGGATGAGAACGGCAGGGTGAAGAACAGCTATATCGAGGACGACGGGAGTGTCAGCATCGGTGATTATGATGTCGTTCCGCTGATCGATACATTTGTGGAGAATCATCCGGATTTCGCCTACCACGGGCATAAGGGCATCATCGCCCTGACAGGTTATGAAGGCGTTCTGGGCTACCGGACGGATGAGGTGTACAAGACCAGGGAGGCAGCCCGCCTGACCGGCTGGCAGACAAAGTTCCTGGAGGAGAACCCCGATTTTGACTTTGAGAAAGAGACAGCCGAGGCGAAGGCGGTGGCCGATGCCATGAAGGCGGAGGGGTGGGAATTTGCTTCCCACACCTGGGGCCATATCAATCCCGCCGCCAGAGGTCTTGATCAGGTACAGACCGATACGGAGCGCTGGAGAGACTGGGTGCAGCCGGTCGTCGGACCCACGGACGTCCTGATCTTTGCCTTCGGTGCGGATATAAGCGACTGGACGCCTTACTCCCATGAGAATCCCTATTTCAATTATTATAAATCGATGGGATTCAATATTTACTGCAACGTGGACGGGTCTGTAAAAGCCTGGGTGCAGATCGGTTCCGACTACATGAGAATGGGAAGGAGAAATCTGGACGGCTACCGGATGTACTATAATCCGGATCTGCTGGAGGATCTTTTCGATGTGGAGACGGCCTGGGATGACAACCGCCCGACCCCTGTTCCCCGGATGTAGGATGAGAAAGAACTGCGGCAGAATGCCTGAAGAAGACCATTCTGCGGCGGGAAGAAGGAGGAAGGCCATTCTGCGGCAGGGGTATTAAGAAAAACTGCGGCAGGCAGGATGGGGAA
>DGHP01000123.1:26260-46727 GCA_002392705.1 Lachnospiraceae bacterium UBA3845
GGATGGGGAAGAAACTGCGGCAGGCTATGGAGGATATGAAATGCAGATACTGATTAAGCAGGGGAGGCTCCTTGATCCGATCTCCTCGACGGATAAAGTTACGGATATCCTGATAGAGGACGGCTGTGTAACAAAGATCGGCGATAATCTGACGATTCCCGCCCCGAAGAAGCGGGACAGGGTCCGGTCTGCTTCCGGCGCGGGGAATACCGGGGACGACATCATCCATGATGAATCGAGAGTGATCAATGCGTCCGGCTGTTTTGTGATGCCGGGTTTTGTGGATCTGCATGTACATCTGCGGGATCCGGGCCTTACCTATAAGGAGGACATCGGGACAGGCGCGGAGGCGGCGGCCCGGGGCGGATTTACCACCATCTGCGCCATGCCGAATACGAAGCCGGTCATCGATACGCCGGACAAGCTGAATTATGTCCGCTTCAAGTCGGCGGCCTTAAGCCCGATCCACGTCATGCAGATCGGCGCGGCCACGAAGGGGCAGAAGGGCGAGGAACTGGCGGACATCGCCGGGATGGTGGACGCGGGTGCACCGGCCATCTCCGAGGATGGCAAAAGTGTTATGAACGCTTATCTTGCCAGGGAAGCTTTCCGCGTCGCCGCCCAGCTGGACATTCCGGTTTTCTGCCACTGCGAGGATAAGAACCTGGTTCACGGCGGCGTGATGAACGACGATGAGAACGCGGAGCGCCTGGGACTTCCCGGTATCAGCAACAGTACGGAAGATATCATTGCCGCGCGCAATATCATTCTGGCAAAGGAAACCGGGGCCAGGCTCCATCTCTGCCATGTGTCGACGAAAGACTCGGTGGAGATGATCCGCATCGCCAAGGCAAGGGGGCTGAAAGTAACCGGGGAGGTATGCCCGCATCACTTCACCCTGATCAGCGACGACATACCGAGGGATGACCCCATGTACAAGATGAATCCGCCCCTGCGCACGAAGGCGGACAGGGAGGCTCTGATCGAAGGCCTCAGGGACGGGACGATCGACTGCATCTCGACGGATCACGCGCCGCACGCGGCGAATGAGAAGTTCGGCTCCATGCGGACGTCCGCTTTCGGGATTGTCGGTCTTGAGACAGCCCTTCCCCTGGCGGTCACCTATCTGCTGGAACCCGGTATCCTGTCGCCCCTTGACCTTGCAAGGGTCATGAGTTCCGGGCCCGCCGCGGTAGCGGACTTGACAAGGCAGTATGGAGATGGCAGAATCGCGGAGGGCAATCCGGCGGACATCGTGATCATCGATCCTGCTCAGGAATGGGTGATCGACCGCAGGAAATTCGCGTCCAAGGGACGAAATACCCCTTTCAACGGATGGAAGGTCCGGGGCCGTGTAAAATGTACGATCTGCGACGGAGAGATCGTCTTTAAGGACGGCGGTTTTGAGTTTATGAAGGATATGCAGGCTGCTTTCTGAGCGGAGGAAGAGAAAGATCTATGATTGACAGACTGATAGAGAAGATTCAGAAGACAGAAGCCCCGATCGTTGTGGGGCTGGATCCGCAGATGAGTTTTATTCCCGGGTGGATTCTGGAGCAGGCTTACCGGGAATTCGGAGAGACCCTCGAGGGGGCCGCGGAAGCGGTCTGGCAGTTCAACAAAGGGATTATTGACGCGGTCTGCGGCCTTGTTCCTGCCGTAAAACCGCAGATCGCCATGTATGAGCAGTTCGGCGTGCCCGGGCTTGCCGCCTTTCAGAAGACGGTATCTTACTGCAGGCAGAAGGGACTGGTGGTCATCGGCGATATCAAGCGGGGCGATATCGGGTCAACTTCAGCTGCCTATGCCACGGGACATCTGGGAAAGATCAGAATCGGGGAGAAGGAATACGCGCCCTTTGATGAGGATATGGCGACGGTGAACCCCTACCTTGGAACAGACGGCGTGAAGCCTTTTCTGAAGGTGTGCGCGGAGGAGGATAAAGGCATTTTTGTGTTGGTGAAGACCTCCAATCCTTCCAGCGGAGAGTTCCAGGACCGCTGCGTGGCCCTGGCAGAGTCTGAGGACGGACCGGTGTCTGTCTTCCTTTCGGGCGGCGGTAAGCCGGGCGGACGGTCCCTTCCGGAGCATTCCGAAGAGCTTTTAAAAGTCCTTGGGAATCTGCAGTTCAGACCTCTCTACGAGATCGTCGGGGAGAAGGTGGCCGAATGGGCCGCGGAGCCTGAACTGATCGGGAAATACGGCTACAGTGAGGTCGGAGCCGTTGTCGGCGCGACCTATCCGGAGATGGGCGCGGTGCTGAGAAAGATCATGCCGAGGAGCTACATTCTGGTTCCGGGTTATGGAGCCCAGGGCGGAAAAGGGAAAGACCTGACCGCGTTCTTCAATGAGGACGGTCTGGGAGCGATCGTGAATTCCTCCAGGGGAATCATCGCAGCCTGGACGAAAGAGCCGTATGCCGAAAAGTATGGAGCGGACCATTATGCGGACGCAGCCAGGGCTGCCGTACTTGATATGAAGGAAGACATCCGGCAGGCGCTTGGCTGATAGAGGCAGTTTCGCCGCCAGCAGTATCCCGGGCGGGGACAAGCGGCAGGCGCCCGGCTGACAGAGTCAGTTCCGCCGCCGGCGGTATCCCGGGCGGGAACACCTGTCAGTCACCCGGCTGAGAGAGCGCGTCTTAATGGCAGCGGAGCAGGAAAAAACAGATGGCACACAGGGCTGCCGCAGTCAGAATTATCTGCCTGACTGCGGCAGTATTCAGGAGGACAGCTTATGGCACAGATCTACAGAGAGTCCGCGGAAGTGCTCGGCAGAGAACAGATTGCGGAGGGCATCTTCAGCCTCTGGCTGCAGACAGAGCAGATCGCCGCGGAGTGCACGCCGGGACAGTTTGTGTCGGTCTACTGCGCGGACGCTTCACGCCTTCTGCCCAGGCCGATCTCCGTATGTGAGGCGGATCCGGAGAAGGGGAAACTGCGGCTGGTGTTCCGCGTCGCCGGGAAGGGGACGGAGGAGTTCTCCCGGCTTAAAAACGGAGAGCGGGTACAGCTTGTCGGACCGCTGGGAAACGGTTTTCCGCTGGAAAAACTTGCAGGCCGGAAGGTGCTGCTCGCCGGCGGGGGGATCGGGATTCCGCCCATGCTCCAGCTCGCAAAGGCCCTGAGCCGGGGAGAAAAGCAGGCGGCTGAACTGACGGCAGCGGCTGGCTTCAGGGACAGCCTTTTTCTGACAGAAGACTTCGCGCCATACTGCAGACTTCTGCTTGCGACCGAGGACGGCAGCGCGGGAACCAGGGGAACGGTTCTGGACGCCATGCGGGAGGGCGGCGCCGCTCCGGACGTCATCTGCGCCTGCGGCCCGGCTCCCATGCTGCGGGCATTGAAGCAGTACACCGCTGAAAAGGGGATCGCCTGCTGGCTGTCCCTGGAAGAGAAGATGGCCTGCGGAGTGGGCGCCTGCCTGAGCTGCGTGTGCAGGTCCGCTGAGGTCGACGGGCATTCCCGGGTGAAAAACAAGCGGGTCTGTACGGAAGGTCCTGTCTTTGCGGCGGAAGAGGTGGAACTGTAACATACGCGGTCAGGCCCGAAAACGGCAGCCATGTCATGCATTTATGAAGGAGTGCGATCGAATGTCCCAGAATATGAGTGTCAGTATAGCCGGCGTCGTCCTTAAGAACCCCGTGATGGTGGCATCCGGGACCTTCGGGTCGGGGATCGAGTATTCCCGCTTTCTGGACCTGAACCGGCTCGGAGCCGTAGTGACAAAAGGGGTGGCCATTACGCCCTGGGAGGGGAACGCGACGCCCAGAATCTGCGAGACCCCCTCAGGCATGCTGAATGCCATCGGCCTGCAGAATCCCGGGGTCGAGACCTTTGTGGAGCGGGACCTTTCTTTTCTTGAGCAGTTTGATACAAAAGTGATCGTCAATGTCTGCGGCCACAGCCTGGAGGAGTACCTGGACTGCGTACGGCGCCTTGCGGATGAAAAGCGCGCGGACCTTCTGGAGATCAATATCTCCTGCCCGAATGTCCGGGAGGGCGGCATCGCTTTCGGGACGGATCCGAAGGGGGTGGAACAGATCACAAAAGAGATCAAAAAGATCGCCGTGCAGCCTGTTATCATGAAGCTGAGCCCGAATGTGACGGATATCGCGCAGATCGCCGAAGCAGCCGAGGCAGGCGGGGCGGACGCCCTGTCCATGATCAACACGCTGACAGGGATGAAGATTGATGTGCGCAGAAGGACTTTTGCCCTGGCCAACCGGACCGGGGGCCTGAGCGGACCCGCGATTCATCCCATAGCCGTCCGCATGGTCTGGCAGTGCGCGCAGCGGGTGAAGATCCCCATCATCGGGATGGGCGGAATCGCCTCCGCGGAGGACGCCCTGGAGATGCTCATGGCGGGAGCCAGCGCGGTCTCGGTGGGAACGGCCAGTTTCCATGACCAGACGACAGCCGTCAGGGTGATAGACGGGATCAGCGCTTACCTTGAAGAAAACGGAATCGGGGACGTGCGGGAGCTGACCGGCTGTGTGAAATGATGGCGGAGTTCCTGCTTCGCAGGTCTTATCTGAAAGCAGAAGCTGTTTTTCATGCAGGCAGGGCGAAGCGGATTTCAAAATGGCCTTGAACAGCAAACGCTGCCTTAGATATTGAAGCTTGTTTTTCTTGCGCGATTTGAGCTTGTAGTTTATCATGGAGAAGATTGAAATGAGCCGGGCAGAACACGATCCGCTGATCTGACAGGCATTTTCCGCAGGGGGAAAGACATGGAGAGATACAAGGAAGAATTTATAGAGTTTATGGTAGACTGCCAGGTTCTGAAGTTCGGGGATTTTGTCACCAAGAGCGGCCGCAGAACGCCATTTTTCGTGAATACGGGTTTTTACAGGACCGGAAGCCAGCTTCAGAGGCTGGGAGACTATTACGCCCAGGCGATCGCGCAGAAGTTCGGGACGGATTTCGACGTCCTGTTCGGGCCGGCCTACAAGGGAATTCCGCTGAGCGTCGCAACGGCAATCGCCCTGAGCGGGCGCTGCGGCGCAGAAGTCCGCTACTGCTCCAACCGCAAGGAGATCAAGGATCACGGCGATAAAGGGATCCTGCTCGGCGGACCGGTTCTTGACGGGGACCGCGTGGTCATCATAGAGGACGTCACTACCGCAGGCACTTCGATCCGGGAGACGCTGCCGATTATCAGAAGCGCGGCGAAGGCCGAGGTTCTGGGACTGGTGGTTTCCGTGGACCGCTGTGAGAGGGGCAGCGGAGAGAAGTCCGCGCTGGATGAGATCCGCGACAGCTTCGGATTTGAGACGGCTTCGATCGTCACCATGAAAGAGGTAACGGAGTATCTGTACGGAAGAGAATACAAAGGCAGGGTCGTGATTGATGATACAATCAAAGCTGCGATCGACGCCTATTATGAGCAGTACGGGGTGCGCTGAAAATCTGCGGTCCGGCGCAGGGCGCGCCGGAAGAGGCCTGAAGAAGCCCTGGCGGGCATTAATTGTAGGAGGCAGAGATGGAATCGGGGGAAAAGATCTATAATACGATGAACAACGCGGGCGTGATCAGCCTGGTGACGGGGATTATCCTGATCGTTACGGGCCTGGTGCTCGGCGTTATGGCGATTGTAAACGGCGCCGTGCTTCTGGCAGGAAAGAAAAGAGTACTTTTCTGATGAAAAGCCTGACAGAAAGACAGGTCCGGATTCTCGGAAGCGCGCTCTTTCTGGTCTATATGGGAGGGCTGATCTATTTCCTTTTCTTTGCCGAGAATTACGGAAGAAGTGCGCAGGGGATCGGATACCGCTATAATATTGTTCCGCTGCGGGAGATCAGGCGTTTTCTCGAAAATGAGGCAGTTCTCGGCCGGAAAGCGGTTTTTCTGAATATCGCAGGCAATGTCCTGGGATTCGTACCCTTCGGCGCGATCTTGCCCCTGCTGCACAGGCGCTACCGCAGCGCGGGAAGGGTTCTCTGCGCGAGCCTGCTGTTCTCGGCGGGTGTTGAAATTGCGCAGCTGCTGCTCAGGCGCGGGATCTGCGATGTGGACGACGTAATCCTGAATACGATGGGCGGCTTTGCGGGCTATCTGCTCTTCGCCTGCTGCAATGCCCTCAGGAGAAGACTGTTCGGCGTGATCCGGTCGGGCGGCTGACAGGAGTGACGGAAATGGCAAAAAAATCCAGAGCATACAAATTCGATGACAGAAATTATTCCGGACAAAGCGTTCTTGCAACCGTTTCGTCCGCGGTTTCTGTCATCATTTTTCTGGCCCTGGCCTTAGTCTGTACGGCGACGCACGGAGGGGCGGGCAGCTGGGCGGGTCCATTCGGATTTACCGGATTTGTGGCTGCCTTTTACGGGATGGCGGCCGGACTCGGAAGCTTCCGGGAACGGAGCCAGTCCTATTCCATGAGCAAGGCAGGAACTCTGCTGGGCGGCCTGATGGTCGCGGTATGGTTTCTTGTTTTCTGCATCGGCCTGGCCCGGTAGGCTGTAAAGGCAGCATGGTCTGCCTGCGGAACACAGCCCGGTGCTGCAGGCTGTAAAGGCAGCATGGTCTGCCTGCGGGCTCCGGCCGGCGCAGCAGGCCGTTAAGGCAGAGCATGGCCTGTCTGCGGAACACAGCCCGGTGCTGCAGCCTTTAAGCTTTTATCTGTAGGAGGAGAACTTGAATGGGAGCTGACAACATCATTACCCTGCTTGGCGGACTTGGAGCCTTCCTGTTCGGTATGCATTATATGGGTGAAGGTCTGGAACTGGCCGCAGGAACCAGGATGAAGGATCTTCTTGAAAAGCTGACAAGAAGACCGATTATCGGCTTCCTGGTCGGCATGCTGGTTACGGTTGTGATCCAGTCCTCGGCCGCCACGACGGTCATGGTCATGGGCTTCATCAACGCCGGAATCATGGATCTGGCCCAGGCGACGGGCGTTATCTTCGGCGCCAATATCGGTACGACCATCACCAGTATCCTGATTGCCCTGGACGTGTCCGGGATCGCTCCTTTCTGCATCGCGACGGGCGCCGTGATGATGCTTTACTCAAAGCGGAAACGCAGCAGGCATTACGGACAGATTATTCTTGGCTTCGGTCTTCTCTTCCAGGGGCTTCATACCATGAGCGAATCGATGATACCGCTCAGGGAATCTCCTGCTTTTCAGAACTTTATCCTTCACGCGAAAAATCCGCTGATCGGATTTCTGCTGGGCGTGCTGATCTGCGCGGTGCTTCAGAGTTCCTCTGCTTCCGTCGGTATTCTGCAGGCGCTCGCCATGCAGGGCCTGATGCCGGTCAGCTTTGCCGCCTATATTATCTGCGGCATCAATGTGGGTTCCTCCACGCCGCCGCTGCTTTCCGCCCTGAACGCAAGGCACAATGCGCAGCGGGCAGCTATCATCTATCTGATTTTCAACGTGGTCGGCGCCATTCTGTTTATTCCGCTGGCCATGTTCACCCCGCTGACGGCCTGGATCGAGCAGTCGGTTCCCAGCGCCGCCTTCCAGATTTCCCTGTTTCATATCCTGTTCAAGGTAGTTACCGGCATCCTGCTGATGCCGTGTGTATCGCTGGTTGTCAAACTGACTTACCGCATCATCCCGATCCAGGAGCACGAGAGCGAATTCCGGCTCAAGTATCTGGATAAGAAGCTGATCGGATCCCCTGCGGTCATGACTCTCCAGGTCGGAAAGGAAGTGGACCGGCTTGCCGGCTTTGTCCGCAGCAATCTGGATCTGGCCCTGAAAGGGCTGGCGGCCCATGACGACTCGAAAAACGCTGAGATCAGCGACAATGAAGAGCTGATCGATTATCTGACCGGTGAGATCACAGATTATCTGACCCGGGCAACGGTGGAAGAAGTTCCTCCGGAGGTATCCGAGTATCTGGGATGTGTGTATTCCGCGATCAATGACATGGAACAGATCGGCGACCATGCGCTCAGAATCATGCAGGAAAATGAAAAGAACCTGGAGGACAAGCTGGTCTATTCGGATGAGGCCTCGAAAGAGCTGAAGGATCTCTCCCTTCAGGTTCTGGACCTTCTGGACACGGCGATCGCCGTCTTCTCCAGCCGCGAGATCACGCTGGAGCAGTGGTCTTTGATCAAAAAAGAGCAGAGGAAGATCATGCGGATGAGCAGCCAGGCCCAGAACAACCATATGGAGCGGCTGCGCGACAAAAAATGTACATTTGAGCAGGGCCTTACCTTTGTGGAATCCCTTAACAGCCTCTCCCGTATCGTGAACCATATCTCGAATATCGCTGAGAGCATGCTGAGCGCGGAGGTCCGCGGAGGGCTGCCGGGGGCGAATGTGGGCTGAACCTGGTATTTGAAAGCGGTTGACACCTTTTTTCTGAATATGTAGAATGAAAAGACCTTATTATTCACGGCCTGTTTGAAATATGGTGCCGCAGGGGCAGTATGAGGAAGACAGGCCAGTACGTTATTAGAGGAGGAATTCTGAATGGCGAAGGTCGGCATCGTGATGGGCAGTGATTCGGATCTGCCGGTGATGGCAAAGGCGGCGGATATTCTGGAAGAATTTGGAATTGAGTATGAGATGTCGATCATCTCCGCACACAGAGAGCCGGATATCTTTTTTGACTATGCGAAGAATGCGGCGGACAGAGGACTGAAGGTTATCATTGCGGGTGCCGGGCTGGCAGCCCATCTGCCGGGCATGTGCGCGGCTCTTTTCCCGCTTCCGGTGATCGGCGTTCCCATGCATACCAGCTCCCTCGGCGGGCGTGACAGCCTGTATTCGATCGTGCAGATGCCGGGCGGGATTCCGGTGGCGACGGTTGCGATCAACGGCGGAAAGAACGCGGGGCTTCTGGCTGTAAGGATGCTGGCCATCAGCGACGATTCGCTTGTTGAAAAGCTCAGGGAATACAGCGCGAAGATGTGCGCGGAAGTTCAGAAGACGGATGCCCGGCTGAAGGAGACCGGCTACCGGAATTATACAAAATAATAAAGATACGGATTCCGACGGAAGGGACAGATATGGATTATAAGAATGCTGGAGTAGACATCGAAGCCGGTTACCGGTCAGTGGAACTGATGAAAGAGCATATCGCCAGGACCATGCGCAGCGAGGTCCTGACGGATATCGGCGGCTTTTCCGGAGCTTTTTCCATGGAAAAGCTGAAGGGAATGGAGCATCCGGTGCTGGTATCCGGGACGGACGGCGTCGGCACGAAGCTGAAGCTTGCCTTTATTATGGACCGGCACGATACGGTCGGGATCGACTGCGTCGCCATGTGCGTGAACGATATCGCCTGCGCGGGCGGGGAACCGCTGTTTTTCCTTGATTATATCGCCTGCGGGAAGAACTATCCGCAGAAGATCGCACAGATTGTATCGGGCGTAGCCGAGGGCTGCGTACAGTCGGGAGCTGCCCTGATCGGCGGCGAGACCGCAGAGATGCCGGGCTTCTACCCGGAGGATGAGTATGACCTGGCGGGTTTTGCGGTCGGCGCGGTGGATCAGAAGGACCTGATCACAGGAAAAGGAATCCGGCCGGGCGACCTGCTGGTCGGCATTGCCTCCAGCGGCGTGCACAGCAACGGATTCTCTCTTGTGCGCAAGGTATTTGACATGGATGAGAAGACTTTGGGCTGCTATCATGAAGCCCTGGGCGGGACCCTCGGGGACACTCTGCTCCGGCCGACAAAGATCTATGTGAAGGCTCTGCGCGGCGTGAAGGAATCCGGAGTGGAGATCAAAGGCTGCAGCCACATCACGGGCGGCGGCTTCTATGAAAATGTGCCCCGCATGCTTCCGGACGGAGTAAAAGCGCTGATCCGCAGGGACAGCTACAGCGTGCCGCCGATTTTCGGCATGCTGCAGAAGGACGGACAGATCGAAGAGAGGATCATGTATAATACCTTCAACATGGGAATCGGTATGGTCATGGCAGTTGACAAAAAGGATGCCGGTAAGGCCATGGAAGCCGTGGAAAAGGCCGGTGAGAAGGCATATCTGATCGGAGAAGTCGCAGAAGGCGAAAAGTGCTGCGAACTTGTATGAGATGAAAAAGCAGAACTGCAGGGAGGGTTCAGTGACAAATATAGCGGTGCTGGTATCCGGAGGAGGAACGAATCTGCAGGCGATCATCGAATCTGTCGCGGACGGTTCCATCCGGAATGTAAAAATCTGCGCGGTGATCTCAAACAACAAAAACGCATATGCGCTGGAGAGGGCGCGGAAAGCAGGCATAGAAGCGCTCTGCGTTTCGCCGAAGGACTATGACTCCAGAGAAGCCTTCAATGAAGCGCTCCTTGGCGCTGTCCGGGAGGCCGGCGCGGACCTGGTGGTGCTTGCCGGATTTCTCTGCGTGATACCGCCTCAGATGGTGGAGGCCTATCCCAACCGGATTATCAACATCCACCCGTCCCTGATTCCGTCTTTCTGCGGTACAGGCTACTATGGCCTGAAGGTGCATGAGGCGGCTCTTGCGCGGGGCGTGAGGGTTTCCGGCGCGACCGTACATTTTGTGGACCGGGGAACCGACACCGGCCCGATTATTCTGCAGAAAGCTGTGGAGGTGAAGGAGGATGATACGCCCAGGTCCCTCCAGCAGCGCATTATGGAAGAGGCGGAATGGAAGATTCTGCCCGAAGCGATCCGGCTGATCGCGGACGGAAGAGTGACAGTGGACGGCAGGAAAGTGAATATCCTGCCGGCTGAGCCGGAAAAATGAGTGATTGATATCCGGCGGCTGAAAGCGGGCGCCCGGATACGGCGGCAGCGGCACGGAAGGGATGCCTGCCGGGAAGGATGGATGTATGAATGTATTGATCGTTGGGAGCGGCGGCAGAGAGCATGCCATCGCCTATAAGGTTGCGCAGAGCAGCAGAGTTGACAAAATATACTGCGCGCCGGGGAACGCGGGGATCGCCGAGTACGCCGAGCTGGTTCCGATCAGTGCCTCCGATTATGGGGCACTGGCGGATTTTGCAAAGGCTCATCAGGTGGATCTTACGGTCATCGGTATGGATGATCCGCTGGTCGGCGGAATTGTGGATGTTTTTGAGAGCAGGGGGCTGAGGGTTTTCGGACCCCGGGCCGACGCGGCCATTCTGGAGGGCAGCAAAGCCTTTGCGAAGGGCCTGATGAAAAAGTATTCGATTCCGACCGCCCGCTATGAGGTCTTCGAAGACAGGGATAAGGCGGAGGAATATCTCCGGACGCAGGCAGAATTTCCCATCGTCCTGAAGGCGAGCGGGCTCGCGCTGGGCAAGGGCGTTCTGATCTGTCAGAACCTTGAAGAAGCCCTGCAGGGAACGGAAGAGATCATGGGCCTGAAGAAGTTCGGGAGCGCCGGCGATCAGATGGTGATCGAGGAGTTCATGACAGGCCGCGAGGTATCGGTCCTGAGCTTTGTCGACGGAAAGACGGTCAAAGAGATGGCCTCCGCCCAGGATCACAAGCGGGCCGGGGACGGCGATACAGGGCTGAATACGGGCGGCATGGGCAATTTCTCCCCAAGTCCTTTCTATACAAAAGAGGTACAGGAATACTGTCAGAAGTATATCTTCCAGCCTACGGTGGACGCGATGCGGGCCGAGGGAAGGGAGTTTCGCGGCGTAATCTTCTTCGGACTCATGCTGACGGAGGACGGGCCGAAGGTTCTGGAGTACAACTGCCGTTTCGGCGATCCTGAAGCGCAGGTTGTCCTGCCCAGGATGGAAAATGATATCGTGGATGTCTTCGAAGCCTGCATCGACGGAACTCTGGACCGGATCGATCTGAAATTCCGGGATGAGGCCTGCGTGTGCGTGGTTCTGGCTTCGGACGGCTACCCCCTCTCCTATGAGAAGGGAAAGGAGATCCGCGGGCTGGAGCATTTTAAAGGCAGGGACGGCTATTTCTGCTTCCATGCGGGAACCGCGTTCCGGGACGGTAAGATCGTCACGAACGGCGGCAGGGTATTTGGAGTGACGGCTCTGGGAGAGGACCTGAAAAAAGCCAGGGAGAACGCCTACAGGGCTGTCGGCTGGGTGGATTTTGACAACAAGTATTACCGGCATGATATCGGAAAAGCAATCGATGAGGCATAAAAGCGGAAGCTGCGGCATGTAACTGGAGCAGCGGGAAGCTAAGGGCAGGGGGTCTGTGATCATGTTAAAAGTACAGAAGCGTAGAAGTCTCGCGGCAGTCTTTATGACGGTACTGCTGCTGCTGAGTATGGGGACGGTCCTGCATGCGGACGAGGAACTGTCGGATGACAATTCCCTCGCCAGCCTGGGTATCCAGACGGAGGATATCACGATCAGTCCTGATTTCTCCTATGATATCTGGTCCTATGATGTAGTGGTCCCGGCGTACACGACAGAGCTGGAGCTGGAACCTGTCACTTCGAATGCGAACGCGACCATCTCCGATATCAGCGGAACAACGCTGGATGAGAACGGAAACGGAACCGTTGTGATCACCGTATTGAGTGAGAGCGGCAATCCGATCCAGTACGTCCTGAATGTGACCCGGGAGGAAGAGGTCAGGGATCCCGCTCAGGCGATCTCTGAAAATGAAGCTGATCTTGTGGAGACTCCCCCGGCTCCCGTGGAGCCGCAGACGGAAGATCCCCGCTATGTAAAGGTGGACAAGAACTCTCTCCAGGAAGCGGAGAATACCATCGAACGCCTGCAGAAGGAGATAGAGGCATACAAGGAGAGAAATAATCTCTTCACCTATGTGATCTACGGACTGATTGCCGTCTCCGTGGTCCTGCTTTTCATCGTGATCAACCTGCTGCTCCGCAGGAGGGATGTTTCACGCGAACTGAAGGAATACCGGAAGATGGAAAACGCCCAGGGCAGCATCCCGGGAAGAGGCGAGGCAGCATATTCCCGGAAGATTCCCGAGGAAGACCGCTGGCCGGATGATGATGACGACTGGAATGACTGGGAGGAAGAAGAGGCCCGGGAGAAGAAAGGCAGAAAAAAGAAGGGCAGACAGAACCGCAGAGATGACGCTGCAGCGCAGCGCGGGGAAGCGGTCAACGTGCAGACTTCCTGGACGGAGACGCAGGTCGGCACGCCCGCGGAGCCATCCAGAAGATATTCCGGATCAGCCGGCAGAGGACGCGGGAGCGACACATCTGCCCGGACCGAGAACGCGGGAAGAAACCAGGCCCCGGCTGAGAGAAAGCAGGCATCCTCCCGCAGCAGCTCCGGAAACAGGGGGTCTAAAAAGGTGTCCGATGATACCAGGATGTACCGGGCTTCTTCCGGTCAGAACCAGCCCTCACAGAGAGTACCGGGAGACCAGACCAGGATGATGCGGCCGGTCAGCAGGACGGATGTGAAGGAAGACGAGGCGCGCAGGGCCGTTCAGGAAGAAATGCGCAAAGTACAGGAGGGACGCCGCGCGGAAGCAGAGCGCCAGAAGGCTGAGGAGAAGGTCATCGAGCAGACTGCGGAGAGAGAAAGAGCCGCACAGGAAGCTGCGCTCCGCGCTGCTGAAGCCGCTTCGGCAGCGCAGAAGGCTGCTGAGAACGGCAGCGGAGATCCTTCTAAGGCCGCGGACCGGAAGGATGTACAGATTGATCTGATCGATCTTTGACAGAAGCCCCTTTTAAGGGCGGCGGGAGACAGCAGGCGGGGATGACCGGTGCAGACGCCGGATTCTGCCTGCGGAGATAAAGTATGACATTAAACGGATATGAGAACTACAGGTACACCCAGGCTGCAGCCCAGGCCCTGAAATATGCGGGGGAGGAAGCGAAAGCCGCCCGCTGCGCCGGGATCGGAACGGAGCATCTGCTTCTGGGACTGGTCCGGGAGGAAAAAGGGACGGCAGGAGTGGTCCTCAGGGAGAGCGGCATCCGGACGGATGAGCTCCGCCGGCTGGTGGAGAACCTGATCGGAGGGGGCCGCGCGGAAAAAAACGCGGGGATTATGTACACGCCCAGAGCCGAGCTGGCCCTGAAGACCGCGTCGGAACAGGCGGAGTATTTCCTCTCAAAAGAGATCGGGACGGAGCATCTGCTCCTTGCCCTTGCGAGGGATATTGACTGCAACGCTGCCAAGCTGCTGCATACCCTGAACATGGATTTTCAGGGACTCTATCAGAGAATCCTGGACATCATAGGGGTGTCGGATGAACAGATGGCGGAATATATGCAGTCTGTTATGCAGAGCGCTGCCGGAAGCCTGTCCTCCACCCCGGTGCTGGATCAGTATTCCAGAGATCTGACCGACGCGGTCAGGGACGGAAAGATCGACCCGATTGTCGGCAGAGAGACAGAGACAAGGCGGATCTGCCAGATTCTCTGCAGGAAAACCAAGAACAATCCCTGCCTGATCGGGGAGCCGGGAGTCGGCAAGACGGCGATCGTGGAAGGGCTGGCCCAGAAGATTGTGCGCGGCGACGTCCCGCTTCCATTGAAGAACAAGAGGCTGGTCGCGCTGGATATGGCCGGTATGGTTGCCGGGACCAAGTACAGGGGAGAGTTCGAGGACCGAATCAAGAAGGTTTTAAATGAAGTCGCGGGAAGCGGCGACATCCTGCTCTTTATCGACGAACTCCATACGATTATCGGCGCGGGCGGCTCGGAAGGCGGCCTTGACGCTTCCAATATCATGAAGCCGATGCTTTCCAGAGGAGAGATTCAGGTTATCGGAGCAACCACCGTCGATGAGTACAGAAAGCGCATCGGCAGGGATGCGGCCCTGGAGAGGAGATTCCAGAGCATACTGGTGGAGGAGCCGGACTTTGAACAGACCCGGGAGATCCTGACCGGTCTTCGGGAAAGCTATGAAAAGCATCACGGCGTGACGATCCCGGACGAGACCATCGAGGCGGCTGTAAGGCTGTCCGGACGCTATATCGGGGACCGTTTCCTTCCGGACAAGGCGATCGACCTGCTGGATGAAGCCTGCTCCAGACGGCAGCTGGGTTTCTACCATCTGCCGGAAGAACTGGACCGGATGCGCCTGGAGATCGAAAAGAAAAACGGGGCCTTTGAGGAGGCGCTGGCCGGGGACGAGCTGGATCTGGCCCACAGCATCCATGCGGAGATTGAAGAACTCCGGAAGAAATTTGAGAAAAAGAAGGCTGCCGGCGAGCGCAGGATGCGGAAGAATTCCATGACGGTAACCACGGAGGATATCGCCGCCGTCGTGTCGGACTGGACAAAGATCCCTGTGCAGAAGCTGACGGAGGATGAGAGCCGCCGGCTGGTCCGGCTGGAGAAGACGCTGCATAAACGGATCATTGGCCAGAATGAGGCCGTGGAAGCCGTGGCGAAGGCCATCCGGCGCGGCAGGGCAGGGCTGAAGGATCCCCGCAGGCCCATCGGCTCCTTCCTCTTCCTGGGGCCGACCGGCGTCGGGAAGACGGAACTGTCAAAAGCGCTGGCGGAGATCGTGTTCGGTTCGGAGTCATCCATGATCCGGGTTGATATGTCCGAATACATGGAGAAATTCGACGTTTCCAAGCTGGTCGGATCGCCTCCCGGCTATGTCGGCTATGAGGAAGGCGGTCAGCTTTCGGAACAGGTTAGAAGGCATCCTTATTCGGTCGTCCTGTTTGATGAGATCGAGAAAGCCCATCCGGACATTTTCAATATTCTGCTTCAGGTGCTGGATGAGGGCCATATCACAGATTCCCAGGGCAGAAAGGTTGATTTCAAAAATACGATCCTGATCATGACGTCCAACGCGGGCGCCCAGTCCATCGCGGCGCCGAAGAATCTCGGTTTCGGAGCCGGGAATGACGTGAAGGCGAACTATGAGTCGATGAAGGGCTCGGTCATGGAGGAGGTCCGGAGGATCTTCCGCCCGGAATTTCTCAACCGGATCGATGACACCATCGTCTTCCATTCCCTGAACAGGGAGGAGCTTCGTCAGATCGTTTCCCTTCTGCTGAAGGAACTGTCATCCAGGGCTGAGGCCCAGATGCAGATCCGGCTGAAATTCCGCTCTTCAGTGAGAGACAGGATCGCGGAGAAAGGATTTGACGTGAAATACGGCGCCAGACCCCTCCGGCGCGCGGTTCAGAACGAGATCGAGGACGAACTGGCGGAGGAGATTCTGAGCGGGAAGATCAAAGCCGGCCAGAGTGTGGTGTGCACCCTGCGGGGCGGAAAGATCGTATTTGAGCCAGGAAAAGATGAAGAGACTGCTGAGTAAGCGCGGCCTGAGGCCGCAGAGTAAGAGGAATGACTTGCCGCAGGAGGAATTTTAAGATGGCAGTTGTCAGAGATTTGATCATGACCGAGGAGGATGGAAGCATCAGCTTCGGCAACTACGAGCTGGACCAGAAGGCAAAAAAGAGCGACTATGAGGTGCGCGGGGACCGCTACAAGGTGAAGACCTTCCGTGAGTCCACAAGGCTTGAGCGCAATGATTCGATGGTTTACGAGTCCGAGCCGGGAACGGCGGTGTCGCATTTTATGGAAGACGGGAACGGCGTGTCATTCTGTGTGGAAGGACCGGAGGACGCGCAGATCATTCTCTCACTGGCGGATGACACCACATACAGGGTTCTGATTGACGGAAAAGAAACCGGCATGATGGAAACCGGAATGGGCGGCAAGCTGGTGCTCTCCGTTGAGATGGGAGAGACGGAGCAGGTATCCGTGAAAGTGGAGAAAGCCTGAAAGAGGCACAGTGGATCTGAGGCAGGGGGAGCCCTGCCTCTCTTTGTCTGGCCGGATGCGGGGAGTTCTTCCCCTCTTTGCTGACCAGATGCGGGAGAGCGAGACGGGCAGAGCCATTTTCCATGGAAGGAAGACTGGCACGGCGAGAGTACGCTGAGGGATTATATATGGCGAAAGCGAAGACAATGGTATATTTCTGTCAGAACTGCGGATTTGAGTCGGCCAAATGGATGGGACAGTGCCCGGCCTGCCACGAATGGAATTCCTTCGTGGAGGAGCCGGCAGCCGCTTCCGCTTCCTCTAAAGCCGGGGCAAAGACAACCGCGGGAGTCGTGCAGTGGGGAAGTCTTGGAATTGACCGGAAAAGCGGCTCTGATGCAGGTTCCTCTTCGCATGCGCAGTGGCGCAGCCGCGGAGAGGCGCTCCCCCTGAAGGAGATCCGCGCGGAGGATTCCCAGAGAGTTTCAACCGGAATCTCCGAGATGGACCGGGTCCTGGGCGGAGGGATTGTTCCGGGATCGCTGGTTCTGGTGGGGGGAGATCCCGGAATCGGAAAATCCACTCTCCTTCTGCAGGTCTGCCACAACCTGACCCTGCCAGGCCCGCAGGATGGAGCATTACAGGGATCTGATCCGCATGGGGCGGATGCTGCGGATTTGACGGAAGACAGGAAGAATCGCTTATTGGAAAACTCCGGCAGAAGGGAAGCCATGAAGGTTCTGTATGTCTCCGGCGAGGAATCCCAGCAGCAGATCAAGCTCAGAGCCAACCGCATGGGCGAGTTCGGTGACAGCCTTCTTCTTCTGTGCGAGACGAACCTGAGCGATATTCAGGAGGCGATCGCCCGGCTGCAGCCGCATGTGGTGATCATCGATTCCATTCAGACCATGTACAATGAGAACGTCAGCTCCGCCCCCGGATCGGTGTCCCAGGTCCGCGAGACGACGGGCGTGCTGCTGCAGCTTGCGAAGGGCCTGGGCGTAACGATCTTTATCGTCGGCCATGTAACAAAAGAAGGGGCGGTGGCAGGTCCGAGAGTGCTGGAGCATATGGTGGATACTGTCCTTTATTTTGAAGGGGACCGCCATGCGAGCTACCGGATCCTCCACGCGGTGAAAAACCGTTTCGGATCCACGGATGAGATCGGTGTTTTTGAGATGAAGCAGGACGGGCTGAGGGAAGTGCTGAATCCTTCGGAGTTCATGCTGGACGGCAGGCCGGTGGGCGCTTCCGGCTCTGTGGTCGCCTGCTCCATGGAGGGAAGCAGGCCGATCCTGACCGAAATCCAGGCCCTCACCGCCCACAGCAATCTCGCCTATCCCAGGCGGACGGCGGACGGGGCGGACCTGAACCGTGTGAATCTGCTTCTGGCCGTGCTGGAGAGGAGGCTCGGACTCAGGCTGTCCGACATGGACGTCTATGTCAACATCGCGGGCGGAGTGCGCCTGAGAGAGCCGGCGGTCGATCTGGGGATCGTGATCGCCGTCATCTCCTCCTTCAAGGACATCGTGGTCGACGCGAAGACGCTGGTCTTCGGTGAAGTGGGCCTGTCCGGGGAGATCCGCTCCGTCAGCCAGGCCCCGCTCAGGGTCCGGGAAGCCCAGAAGCTTGGTTTTGAGACCGTGATCCTGCCAAAGGCCTGTGTAAAATCTGTCGGAAAGATCGAAGGGCTTAAGCTGATCGGAGTCCGGACCGTGCGGGACGTGATGGAAGCGCTTGTATGAATCGTTACAATTCACGGCCGTGTTTGAAATCAGAACCTGTTTCTCCTGCAAGCACGACGAACCAGAACCCGATTTCAAACACGGCCGTGAATAGTGACTATGATTATCACATGATGTTTCCGCTGGTTTTTCCGGCTGAAGCATCCTCAAGCGGCAGCCAGTCCAGCGCTTCTTTAATATGGGTATCCCAGAAATCCCATTCATGGCTGCCGGGAGCCGACACGAATTTTACCGGGACATTATTCTCTTTCAGGAATTGCACAAATTCAACATTTTTCTCATACAGGAAGTCTTCTGTTCCGCAGGCAAGGAAGATATCCGGAATCGTCTTTCCTTCCGCGAGGAGCTTCTTTATCAGGACCCGCGGGTTTTTATCACTTTCCAGTGCGGCTTTCAGATCCTGCCCGAAGACACTCTTGCGCCATTCCAGGCGCTCTGACGGGAATCGCGGGTTCGGATTGTCCACAAGGAGGGATTCATCCATCAGCATGGCGGAGGAAAGGCCGACGATGGCGCCGAAGGTGTCGGAATATTTCAGCCCGTTGCGCAGGGCTCCGTAGCCGCCCATCGACAGACCGCCGATATAGGTGTCCTCCCGTTTCGTGGAGAGCGGAAATGTCTTTCTTGTAAATTCCACCAGTTCCCGCCCGATATATTCACCGAAGCAGTTTCCGGCCCAGGGCTGGTCAACATAAAACATATTTTCACCCGAAGGCATCACAACGCAGAGTTCCTTCTCCGCAGCCCAGCGGGCGATCCTGGTGCCATAGAGCCAGTCTGTATCGTCCCCGATAATACCATGGAGCAGGTAGAGGGTTTTATAGGGCTTTCCTGCTTCCCGCCTGGGCATGCCGGGCATATAGACTTTGTCCGTTGGAAGAATAACGGTCAGGGGAACGGTACGTCCCAGGGTTTCCGCCATGAAGGTCAGTTTGAAAATAGCCATTCCGGTTGCTCCTTTCTGTATGAACAATCTTCCTGATCAGCAGTGTCTATTTCTTTTGGAACTATTGATATAATATATGAAAACCATCTGTGTATCAACAGAATGGTTTTATGAGAAGCCCATCAATCCGGACTGCGGAGCTTTACAATATTATGACGAGGGAGAAATAAGATGAAGTGGATGATCGCATCGGATATACATGGATCCGCATACTGCTGCAGGAAGATGCTGGACGCTTATGAGAAGGAGAGGGCTGACCGCCTGCTGCTTCTGGGCGACCTGCTTTATCATGGCCCCCGGAATGACCTGCCGGAGGAATATGCCCCTAAGAAAGTGATTGAACTTCTGAACGCACGGAAAAATGAGATCCTTTGTGTCCGCGGCAATTGTGAAGCGGAAGTGGATCAGATGGTACTGCATTTTCCCGTGATGGCGGAGTATGCGATCCTGGATACCGGGAAACGGATGATCTTTGCAACCCACGGTCATATCTTCAACAATGACCATCTGCCGCCGCTTCGGCCGGGTGATATCCTGCTGCACGGGCATACCCATATACCGGCATGCGAAGAATATGAGACGCATTGCTATCTGAACCCCGGTTCCGTGTCGATCCCGAAGAATCATTCGGCACGCGGATATATGACGCTGGAAGATGGCTGTTTTCTCTGGAAGACACTGGAGGGAGAGGTTTACAGAAGCTATAAGATGCAGGATTATGCATGATGGAAACAAAACGCGGGAAGCGCACGACGAACCAGAACCTGATTAAAAAAACCGTGAAAAGGAACAATTGCTTTTGAATATGCCTGCCTGCCGGAGAAAAAAGTATTGACAGGAACAGCTGTTTATGATATAAGTATTGAGTCGCCTGAGGGTGACTGTAGGGGATTGGTCAAATGGTATGATAGGGGTCTCCAAAACCTTTGGTGGGAGTTCGATTCTCTCATCCCCTGCTCTGGAATGTCCGGAAAGCTTGTAAAATGGCTTTCCGGGCTTTTTTTTATTTTCCGGGATCTGAAATGGTTTGAGCATCTGGATGGGAACTCTGTTCCGCTGTTCAGACAGCCATTCGCTGATGCCAGGACAGATTCTGACTGGCAGAAGACTATGTGGGAATGCAGGTCTGTGGTATAGTAAAGAGGTACAGAGTATGGACTCGCCTGATCGTTTTTTCCGGAGATCTGAGGCTTCAGGGCGTAAGTCCGGCAGGGCAGAAGCG
>DGHP01000091.1:0-18223 GCA_002392705.1 Lachnospiraceae bacterium UBA3845
AATCCGGCAGTCAGATGCCTTCACGCCGTCCACGGCCAGATTGTTCACGGCCTCCGCGATCCGCATAGAGACAAAGGGATCGAAAGGGCCGCACACCGGACCGCAGCTCACAGCCGCAAAGCTGCAGGAATCCGCTCCGTAAAAAACCCCGGGATCCAGTCTGCCGGATCGTTTCAGCGGTCTGAATACAGAGCGGTCATACACCGCCTGGCTGATCTTCCCTGATTTCATGAGCCTCCCCGCCATTCCTCGGATTCCGGGCCGGTTGCCGCGATTCACGCTTCCGGACACCGTCACCATAATCCACGATCCCGGGTCCGGCCGCCGCGATTCACGCTTCCGGACACCGTCACCATAATCTACGATTTCGGACCCGGCCGAATAAGCCAAATGGACGATTGCCCGCTCAGCAGGCCGCCGGCGGCGGCCTTCAGTTCACATAGGAGATATTGTCATCCATATCGCCGGAATCATCCACCACTGCGGTTGTTGAATCAGAGGTCGTCACATTGATCGCGGACGGGTCGCCTCCTGCAGTGCCCGTTCCCGCATCCGCTGCTCCCGCGTCGGTATTCTGGGCGGATGTGTCCGTCGTGCCGGCCGTGTTCTGGGTCTGAGCCGGCGGGTTGCCGTTTCTCATGACGCCCTGCACTGCCTCCAGGCTGTTCATGGCAATCGCCTGGTACATAGCCTGGGTAACGCTCGGATAATAACTCTTCACGCCCACGCTGTAGATCGTACCCACTGCCTGGTAATAGCTGGAATTCACCTGAACCGAATCCTGCAGCACGCCGTCATAATAGATATTCTTCCAGAGCTCCGCCGAATAACCCGTATGGGGCGTGTTCGTCTGGTTGAGGTATCCGATATACTGCGTGGTATCAGGGTACATCTGGATGCCGGAAGGCTCGATGGTCTGGAGTACCCTGCTTTCAAACTCGATCGACCGTGCCGGATCCCTCGTATCGTGGCCGAAGATGGTAAATGTAATCGTCGCGCCCGTCGTATAGCCTTCTATATAGATGGGGGCATCCGTATTGTTGACAAAGGCCATGTCCATGCTGCCCTCGGCGATGGCCGCATCCTTGCTGGGCTCCACATAGGTGACGATCATAGTATGATTCGACCTGGCTGTGATGTCCATCTCGGCCTTGAGCGCCGCATTATAAAGGGTCGTGGAAACCTGGCAGATTCCGCCGCCGTAAGAATCCACTACCCGGTTCTCCTCGTAGGAAGGAGCGGGCTGATAGCCGTTTTCCGCGCTGAAAGGCGTGACCGCCGCCGTGACGGAAAACTCCTCCCCCGGCCAGACCACGGAGCCGTTGATCAGGGAGCAGCCGTTCTGGACATTGACTGCCCTGGCCCAGCTGGAAGCCGAATAATCCGTCGTGGCAGTCCCCATCACGTCCTTCACCTGGGAAAGCAGTTCATAGGATGCCTTCGGGCTGACCCGCTCCACAACAAGGTCGACCTTTATGTCTCCCCCCTGCCAGTTCTCTATGGCATTGCGGACCTCCTTTGCGGACTTGTTCACCTTCAGGGTAAGTCCGTCAGTTCCGCCCTCAACCTCCGGGACACCGCTGTCTCCCATGTAAAGCCTGCCTTCAACCGGTTCCGAGTTGTATATGCTGCAGGTACGGACATAATTGCGCACCCGCTCCTCATTTACCGTAAAGACAAGGGGATAATTCTTCCTGCCGACTTCCAGGTCCTTCAGGGCCTTATAGCGGTCCACAATCGTACCGCTGGTTCCCAGATCCTTCACTCCGTCGAGAACATCCGTATTCTTCCAGGTATAACCCAGCTCCGACAGAGTCGTCGTGATCGGCTGGTCATCGAACATAAGCGTGACGGAAGTGGAGCCCATCTCGTCCACCTTCGCCTGGATCGCACTGGTGGCCTCCTCCATGGTCATCCCGCCGACGTCGATGCCCTCCACATAGATCCCCTTCGCGATGGTTGTCTCCTGTGCGGCGAAGACCCTGTTCCCCGCACCGGGGAGCACACATCCCGCGGCCAGAAACGCGCAGAGCACGCCTGCCGCCAGTAATCTGCTGCTTTTCAAATAAAGCTCCTCCGCCTGATCTGCTGCTGAACTGAGGTAAAAAGCCCTTCTTCCGCCTTCCTTATCTGAGGAAGCTCGGGATCAGAGTAAGTACCATCGAAAGGACAAGAATCCCTGCGATTACAGCTGCAACGATCTTCTGATTCTTCTTTTTCATAATAAAACTCCTTCCGCCCTGCCGGGCATCTGTATCTGATATAAGCCTTCCTGCCGCATTCTGCCTGTTTTCACCGGACTTTTGCGGCAGCTTTCTCTATCCTATCTCATTTCTCCCAAACCCTCAAGAGGGGAATTTGATGAAATCAGCCTCATACAGGCATTCCCGGTCACCGGATCTCTCCGGCTGTAATCGAAAACGACGCGTCTGCCCAGATGTTCCAGGATCTCAAAATGCGTCAGGCCGGACAGCTGTTTATGGTCATAGGAAGACAGATGGGGGAAAAAGCGCCTGCTTTTCTCCTCTTCCCGGTAGAAGGCCCTGCTCTCCTGCTTCCACAGAGCATCCGGCGCTGCCCAGGACGGCCGCACCTTTCCGTTCTCCCTCAGATACAGATCGCAGGTCAGCTCGTCATCCATGCAGGCAAGCCAGCGCTCCCGCTCAGACTCCCAGGAAGGAAATGCTTCCTCTGCCGCAAAAGCCTCAGGCATCTGTGCCATTCTGCCCTGGCCTGAAAGCAGAATCCTTCCGCCGTCTTCGCCCCGTGCCGGGATCTCTCCGCCCTCCTTAACCTGCGTCGGAATCCTTCCGTCATCTTCGCCCCGCAGCGGGATCCTCCCGGCTTCCTGAAGCTGAGTCGGAATCCTTCCGCCATCTTCGCCCCGCAGCGGGATCCTCCCGCTTTTCGGCGGTCCCGTCCGGATAAAGGTCCTGAGAAACTCTGTATTCTGCTGTCTGGAATAGCTTCTCCCCTCCGGGTTGGCCCGGGCAAAAGCATCCGCCAGGTCTTCAAAGAGAGCCATCGCGGAGCCTCTGCTCTCATAAAGCTTCAGAAGATGTTCCACAGTCCGCCCGTACTGCCCGCTGTTATAGAAGGTCTCCAGCATATTATCCACATCCTTCAGGCGGAACAGGTCCCCGGCGCTGAGCCAGGGCGTCTCAAGCACCTCATAGGGCGCCCGCTCCCGCCAGCGGATTCCGTATGCGGCGGCTTCCCCCTCCATGGCGCTGCCCTTCAGGATCTTGAGAAAACCGAGCTGGAGCTCGTGCGGCCGCAGGGCGATCACCTCGTCGAAGGACCTGCGGAAGCTCTCATAGTCTTCGCAGGGAAGTCCGGCGATCAGGTCCAGGTGCAGTTCGATATTGCCCTCTTTCCGAAGCTGCGCTGCCGCGTCCCGGATCTTTTCCCAGCGGGCGAAACGCTTTACAGCCCTGAGTGCATCAGGATTGGTCGACTGAACGCCGATCTCAAAGCGGGCAAGGCCCGGCCGGAAGCCGGATACCAGGTCGATCTCCTCCTGAGACAGGATATCCGCCTCGATCTCAAAATGAAAATTCGTCACCCCGTTGTCATGATCCCTGAGATACGTCCATATGGCCATCGCATGGGCTTTTGAGCAGTTGAAGGTCCGGTCCACCAGCTTTACCTGCCTTACACGGGCGTCCAGAAAATGCTGAAGTTCCCTCCGGACCAGTTCCATGCTGCGCATTCTGACAGCCCGGTCGAGAGAGGAAAAGCAGTAGCTGCAGCGATAGGGACAGCCCCTGCTCGTCTCATAGTAGAGGATTCTGCTGCTGAACTTTTCAATATCTCTGTAGATAAAGGGAAGCTCATCCATATTAAGGTAGGGGGCAGGATCCGTATACACAGGGTTTTCCCCGCCGGCTTTCCCCGCCGTTTCCTTCCCGCCGGCTGCTTTCTTCAGCCGTCCGGGCATAAAACAGATTCCTTTAAGCTGATGAAAGGCAGCCTCCCCCGTTTCCGGACTCAGGTAACAGCGGCACAGGTTCAGAAAGGTCTCCTCCCCTTCTCCCGACAGGATTCCGCTGACAGCCTCGCAGCGGCGCAGAAACTCTTCAGCGCAGCAGGAGACCTCCGGTCCTCCCAGCCAGATGGGGACTTCAGGGAGAATCTGATTAAGGTCCCTGATTATATCGCTGATCATCGATATATTCCATATATAGACGGAAAATGCCAGCAGGTCCGGCGCATAATTGTAGATCTCTCTCTCGATCTCTTCCCTGGTCTGGTTGATGGTAAACTCCTTCAGGCCGATCTGCCCCCTCAGGGAACTGTCATGCTCCTCCGCGTACTGTTTCAGACTGTGTACGGCAAGATTTAAGTGGATATATCTCGCGTTGACCGCAACCAGAAGAATTCTCATAGTCCCCTCACACCTTCTCTTCCTGACCTTTCCCTATCCGGAAAATGAAAAGACAGGAGCCAGCCTTCCGGCCCGTTCCTGCCTTCCGTTTGTCATTCCTGTTAACAGCCTGTTTTCGCCGCTGTTCACGGCTCTGCACAGATCAGTCCTCTTCGCCCTCTTCAAGCTGACGCTTTTTCATGCTTTCCATCAGGCCCTGCTGCACGCGGTTGTAAAGCTCCTTCGCGGCATTATAGCCCATCTTCTTCTGCCTGTGGTTGACGGCGGCAGCTTCCACGATAACCGCCAGATTTCTGCCGGGCCGGATCGGAAGAGAATGACAGGTAACCTTGTTGCCCAGAAACTCCGTATATTCCTCCTCGAGCCCCATGCGGTCGTATTCCTTGTCCTTGTCCCACTCCTCCAGTTTGATCACCAGATCGATGTTGGCCGTATCCTTGACCGATTCCACGCCGAACAGAGTCTTGACATTGATGATGCCGATTCCGCGCAGCTCAATAAAGTGCCTTGTAATATCCGGAGCTGTTCCGACCAGGGTTGTATCCGACACCCGGCGGATCTCCACGACGTCATCCGTGATCAGACGGTGTCCTCTCTTGATCAGTTCCAGCGCGGCCTCACTCTTACCGATTCCGCTCTCGCCCGTAATCAGGATGCCTTCCCCGTATACGTCCACCAGCACGCCGTGGATGGTAATGCAGGGAGCCAGCTCCACATTCAGCCAGCGCATGACCTCGGCCATAAAGGGGCTTGTCGCCCGGTCCGTGGTGAACACCGGCGTCCCTGTCTTTCTTGCGAAGTCCAGAAGATCCTCGCCCGGGATCGTCCGGCTGGTATACACCAGGCAGGGAATCTTGTAGGAAAGCAGTTTTTCATAGATCTGCCGCCGCTCCTCCCTGGTCTTCGTCTCCAGATAAGTATATTCCACGTATCCGATAATCTGAATACGGTCCGCGTCAAAATAATCAAAGTAACCGGTCAGCTGCAGGGCAGGGCGGTTGATCTCTGTCGTGAGAATCTTCTTCTTTGTAATGTCAATCTCCGGCGTCCTGTTCACAAGTTTCATCTGCTGAACAAGCTTCTCAAGAGGCACACTGGACTGCGTATTCATCTGCTCCGTCTCCTTCTCCCGTCTCTGTACTCATCGGGGCTGCAATATCTGTAGCTGCTGATCGTTTCTTCTCTCAGGGAGTATCCTGCTGCGCAGAGGAAGGCTTGCTTTGCAAGCCGCGCAGCACGCGGTTTTGAGCGCATTATGTGCTCAAAGATTATATAGGGAAACGCTGTTTTCACGGCATCAAGAGTTGTCAGTCAGAATAAATCAGCGTTTCCCTAAGCATACCGCCGTTATCATGCTTTCATATGCCAGGTTTTCAGGGCTCATAAGTCACCGTCTCACTGACAGGTTTTTTCGAAAAATCTTCAGAGTCCATAATGACAATGGGAAGCTCCAGGCTTTTAACCGTCTCTATTCCGGATTCCTCAAGCAGGGAATTGCTCCAGGTAATCGCCTCGCAGGCAGCCCTGTCAGGATAAATCATAGTAGCCCAGTAAGGAAAGCAGGACTCTCCGTTTATGTAAGCGTCGTCGATGGCTACTGTAATCGAGTGGCTGCTGCTTTTGTTGATGATGTAAAGATGAAGCCTGAAACCCCAGAGCTCATCTTTTTCGCTTCCTGTTGCGATGATGGTGCATTCTTCATTGTCAACAAGAACCCGGTCCGTGTCCCGCGCTTTTCTGACATAGGGTACAGCCGCATCCTCGCCGTATGGATAGATATGGAACTTTTCCTCCAGCAGAAAATCGGCAGCCCAGTCATCGTAATCATAGACAACCCATTCCAGTTCTATATCCGTCACATCCTTTATGTCTGCCTCATCGAAGTCACTCTGGAACCACTCCACTTCCCCGTTCACTGCCTCACCGGGCTCAAGGGCGGTCTGATAGAAGGGATCCATCATCAGGCCGTTGATACAGGCATTATTGATCAGGAAGCCAAGTTTGCGGTCCGTCTTATTCTTCAGATAAACATCCAGCGTACAGCCCCACAGATCTTCCGGATCCCAGTCCGTGGCAGCAATCAGCAGATCTTCATTATCTACAAGAATCTGCGCGTCTTCCGGAAGATTTGCTTCTTCCGCTGCGGCATCCTCTCCGGAACTGAAATCATAAGCGGAAAAGACTCCTTCACTTTCTTCTGAATCCGCGGCATAAGGAGAGGAAGAATTCACTCCGAAAACGATGGAACTAATAATCAAAACCGTGCTAATAACAGCTGTCATCTGGCCCATACTTCTTCTTTCCCCCTTTCCTGAAAGGAACCGCAGAATGAAAAACACCTCCGTATCAGTATAGCATAAATGCGCTTCTGTTTTGGATAAAATATAAAATTTCATCCCCGGCAGCTGCCGCGGGCCCGGATGCATTTCCGCCGCGGAAAAGCCGATCCCTTATTCAGGCTAAGCGCCGCTCCCGACCCGCCCTCTGTCATCGGTTTTCGCCGCCTTCGGACGAAGAAGGCGTCTCTGCAGGCTGTCCGTAACCGTCTGCCGCGCTTTTCTCCTCCTGCGGATGGAAAAAAGCGTAGACTTTCTCCGCGCTGCCGCGGTTCATGGACGGTGCGCGGCTCAGGGATTCAAGGTCCGCGTCCCGGATTCCCTCCAGGGAGCCGAAAGCGCGCAGGAGAGCCTTTCTCCTGGCCGGCCCGATTCCTTCGATCTCCTCCAGCATGGACCGCGTCTGCGCGCGGGAGCGCAGGGATCTGTGATATTCGATGGCGAAGCGGTGGGCCTCATCCTGCACGCGGGTGATCAGCTTGAAGCCCTCCGAATGGCTGTCGATCGGCAGTTCCACATTCCGGTAGTAGAGTCCTCTCGTTCTGTGATAATCATCCTTGACCATGCCGCAGACAGGGATCGAAAGATTCAGTTCCTCCATCACTTCCTCAGCGATATTGACCTGGCCCCTTCCCCCGTCCATCATGATCAGATCCGGGAAATTCGTAAAGGACCCCAGCCTGCTGTCCGCATGCTTTTTCTCAAGCTCCTCCCGTTCCCTTAAGCCGTGTTCAAAGCGTCTGGTCAGCACCTCCCTCAGGGAAGCATAGTCGTTGGGGCCCTGGACGGTCCGGATCCTGAATTTTCTGTAATCGCTCTTTCTGGGTTTTCCGTGTTCAAACACAACCATGGAGCCGACTGATTCCACACCGCTCGTATTTGAGATATCATAAGCCTCCAGCCGGCTGATATAGCCGATGCCCAGAAGGGAGGCCAGCTCCTGCATGGCGCCGATCGTCCTTCCCTCCTCCTGCCGGATCCGCTCACGGTCCTGCCTGAGCACAATCTCGGCATTCTCCCGCGCCATATTGACAAGTTTCTCCTTCGTCCCCCTCTGCGGTACACGGATATAGACCCGGCCGCCCCTTCTGCTGCTCAGCCAGTCTTCAAGCAGGGCCTGGTCATTGATTGCGCACTCCAGCATAAGCTCCCTTGGCAGGAAGGGCGTTCCGGCATAAAACTGTTTTACAAAATTGGACAGGATCTCCTGCGGTTCCTCGTCCATCCCGATCCGGATAAAAAAGTGATCCCGGCCGATCAGCCGTCCGCCGCGGACGAAGAAAACCTGGACGACCGCGTCCTGCCCGTCCTGGGCCATAGCCAGGATATCTTTATCCTCGCCGTCCGACTGGTCGATCTTCTGTTTCTGAGATACCTGCAGGACGCACTCCCGCAGGTCCCGCCAGGCTGCCGCGTCCTCGAAATTCAGCTCCTCCGACGCTTTCAGCATCTTTTCCTCAAGCATCTTCAGCACCGGCGCGTAATTCCCGTTCAGGAAATCAAGGGCCCGGTCCACATTCTCCCGGTAGGCTTCCTTCCCGATCCGGCCCTGGCAGGGTGCTTCGCACTGTCCGATCTGATAGTTCAGACAGGGCCGTTCCTGCCCGATATCCCGTGGGAGGACCCTGCTGCAGTCCCGGATCTTATAAAGCTTCCGCAGGAGATCGATGGTATCTCTGACAGCCCAGGCGCTCTTGAAGGGTCCGAAATACCTGGACTTATCCTTTCTCATCTTCCGCGTAAACTGAACCCGGGGATATTCCTCCTCCACGGTGACGCGGATGTAGGGGTAAGTCTTGTCATCCTTCAGCAGGGTATTGTACTTGGGCCGGTGCTCCTTGATCAGGTTATTCTCCAGAACCAGAGCCTCCAGCTCGGAGTCCGTCACAATATACTCAAAGCGCGCGATCTGCTCCACCATGCGCTCGATCTTCGGCCCCCGGCCGATTTTCCGCACAAAATACTGGTGTACCCTGCGCCTGAGGTTGATTGCCTTCCCCACATATATAATGGCGTCCTTCCCGTCATGCATGATGTAGACGCCCGGACGGTCGGGAAGCTTTTTCAGTTCTTCCTGTATGTCAAATCCGGGAGCACCCTGTGTGCGTTCTGTCATTTCTCCTGTCCTCCGGCCTCGTTCCTATATCCGGCCTCGTTTCTTTATATGAAAAGGGGGCAGGCTAAAGCCTGCCCTCTGATTTCCCTGTAAATACAGTTCTGCGGATCTCTCAGCCTTTTTCTGTACGGCTTCTGCGGGATGCTGTTCCGTAGGACGCCTGCAGCGCCAGCACTCTCTCCTCCTCGGTCTCGAAGACTCTGTCGCAGATCAGCTGCAGCACTACACTCATGACGATGCCAAGCGCCACATCGATCACAGAATGCTGTTTCAGAAACATGGTTGACAGTACGATGGATACGGACAGAATGTCGCATCCCAGAAGAACCTTCGGACAGCGTTTCAGCGTCCGGTTCCCGTGGATGGCATAAGCAAGCGCCATCGTGTTGAATACATGAATGCTCGGCAGAACATTCGTCGGCGTATCCGTCCGGTACAGGTATGCCGTCAGCCTTCCGAAAATGTTGTCCGTCGGAACGCTCTCCGGTCTCAGATCCAGCATATTCGGATAGATCAGGGATACCGCAAGAAAGATAGTCATGCCGATCATCAGCATGGCGATCAGCTTGTAATACTCTCTCACATCCGCAAAAAGCACGAACCAGGCAACCGTTACCACCATGAAGCCAAACCAAAGGAAGTATGGAACGATAAAATACTCACAGAAAGGAATCTGTTCATCCAGCCATGTGTGGATCACATGATAATGCCTGTGTCCGGCATGCTCCAGCACAGCAAAACTGATCAGATAAAACAGCGTATACAGCAGTATCCAGTACAGGTGCCTGTGCGTGCGGAGCAGATGACAAAACTTCCTGAAAACATTCATTTAATCTTCTCCCTGCGGCCGATGCCGCGAAAAAAAACACCCCAAAAAACTTTTCCGTCAGATCTCTGAGCATACAGGTCTCAAGAGTCCAATGACGAATATTACTCTTCCTCCTCTGCCCTGTCAAGCGTTTCCTTTTTCAGTTCTGAATTCTGTACATCATCCGCAGCACTGCTGTCTCCGGTGCTGTCACCGCTTCCGGCAGCACTCTCATCCATGCTGTCACCGCTTCCGGCAGCACTCTCATCCGTGCTTCCCCCGCTGCCGCTGTCATCTGAACTGCTGTCTCCGGCTGAAGCTCCGGCGGCAGAAGCCTTCCCGTCTGATCCGGCAGGCTCCGGGGACGCGGCAGATGCTTTTTCCGTAATGCGGCTTCTGGGCTCTTCCTCGCTCCTGTCGCCCTCGATCTTATGCAGAATATCCATAAATTCCTTGCCGGTTATGGTCTCCCGCTCGATCAGGAAGGCAGCGATCGCGTCCATCGTGCTGCGGTGGGCGTTCAGAATCCGTTTTGCTTCCTCATAGGATTCTTTCAGGATGGCGATCACCTCATGATCCACTTCCGCCGCAGTCTCGTCGGAGCAGTTCATGATGATGCGTCCGTCATCCAGGTACATGCTGCTCGGGCTTTCAAGCCCGACCAGGCCGAACTTCCGGCTCATGCCGTACTGGGTAATCATCGCGCGGGCAAGCTTTGTGGCCTTCTCGATATCGTTGGCAGCGCCCGTAGTAACCGTATCGAACACAATCTCCTCGGCCGCTCTTCCGGCGACGAACTCGACCAGCATGGCCCGGATCTCTTTCTCCGTGTTCAGATACTTCTCCTCCTCCGGCACGTTCATCACATACCCGAGGGCGCCCATGGTTCTGGGAACGATCGTGATCTTCTGGACCGGCTCGGAATCCTTCTGCAGGGCGGATACAAGGGCATGGCCCACCTCATGGTAGGACACGATCTTTCTCTCTTCTTTTGAAAGGATCCGGTTCTTCTTCTCCTTGCCGACCAGAACAACTTCAACCGCTTCAAGAAGATCCTTCTGGGAGACGGCGCTTCTGTGGTTCTTTACCGCCAGAATCGCGGCTTCATTGATCATATTCGCAAGATCCGAGCCGACCGCCCCGCTCGTGGCCAGGGCGATATCTTCCAGATTGACGGTCTCGTCCATGTGGACATTCTTGGAATGCACCTTCAGGACGTCGATACGGCCCTGCAGGTCCGGTTTCTCAACGATGATGCGGCGGTCGAAACGTCCGGGACGCAGCAGCGCCGGGTCCAGGACCTCCGGCCGGTTCGTGGCTGCCAGGATCAGCAGGCCTTTGGATGTGTCAAAACCGTCCATCTCCGAGAGCAGCTGGTTCAGTGTCTGCTCACGCTCATCATTGCCGCCGTAGCCGCCCGCGTTCCGGCTCTTGCCGATCGCGTCGATCTCATCGATAAAAATGATGCAGGGCGCGTTCTTCTTCGCCTCATCAAACAGGTCCCTGACTCTGGAGGCGCCGACGCCGACGAACATCTCCACAAAATCGGAACCGGTCAGTGAGAAGAAGGGGCAGTGCGCCTCGCCCGCGACCGCCTTTGCCAGAAGGGTCTTTCCGGTACCGGGAGGACCTACGAGCAGCGCGCCCTTGGGCAGCTTCGCCCCGATCTGGGCATATTTGTCCGGATGCTCCAGGAAATCCACCGTCTCCTGCAGGGACTCTTTCGCCTCGTCCTGTCCGGCGACGTCCTTGAAGGTCACTCCGGTTTCGGACTGCATATACATCTTCGCCCGGCTCTTGCCCACGCCCATCATGCCGCCGGAATTGGCCATCCTGCGGAAGATCACGCCCATCAGGACCCAGATCAGGATCAGCGGGGCAAATGACAGAATCACATTCAGAATCAGGCTCGTCGTATTGTCCGGAATCAGCCCGCTGAACTCAACTCCGGCCTTCTCCAGCCGTGATACCAGCTCGGGGTCGGCAACTCTGCCGGTAAAATAGGAATATTCAATTCCCTGACCGGACAGGGGCTGATTCTTCGTCACGATGGTCAGCTTATCCGTTCCGATCGTGACCTTATCCACCAGATCTCTGTCCAGCAGTGCCAGGAACTGATCATAAGTAATCTCTTCCGACGTCGAATCCGACATCATCCGATTGACGAAACTCATAATCAGCAGAGTGATCAGAGTCACAACCAGAAACAGAAGTATCGCTGAATGATTCCGGTTTCCGCCCTGATTATGGCCCGATCCGTCGTTCCTGTGATTTTCGTTCATAACCTGTGTATTACCTCCCAGCCTTCTTCAGTTCCAGGTAATTCTCAATGATCTTCACACAGCCGTCAATACCGATATCGCTTGCGTCAAGCGACAGGTTGTAGCTGGAAACATGGCCCCATTTTTTCTCGGTCTGGAAATTGTAGAAGGACGCTCTCTTTTTATCTGCTTTTGTAATGATGTCTCTGGCCTTGTCCGGCGAGACTTTTTCGTATTCCGCCACACGGCCGATCCTGTACTCCATGCTGGCGTGGATGAAGACGCTCGTAAGGTGAGGGTTCTCTCTCAGAATATAATCCGCCGCCCTGCCCACGATCACGCAGGAGCCTTTCTCGCCGAGCCGCCGGATCGTATCATACTGGGCCTGATAGATCTGATGGCTCAGGGTATTCCCCACATAATTCATGGACGGATATACATCCATAACGATGGAGTAGAGAAGACTGTTTGTCGGCTTTTCGTCATAGTCTTCCAGTACCTGTTCGCAGATATTGCTCTCCTGGGCAACCATCTTGAGAAGTTCCTTGTCATACAGCTTGATTCCGAGCTCTGCTGCGAGCCTTCTTCCGACCTCATGGCCACCGCTTCCAAACTGTCTCCCAATTGTGATAATTGTAGTATCAGACATATTCTCCACCCCTCTCTCAGGCACTTGATGCCGGGAAGCGTCCCCGGATCACCGCTTGATTCATATATGCAACAGGTCAGAAACGGCAGGTCCCCCTTCTTCCCTATCAGATTATTTTACCAATTTCAGTGCCTTTTGTCCACGTTTCATTTTCCGGCGGCACTGCCATCAGATACAGCTGCCGGAAAATGTCTCAGTGAAAACGCCGGTAGGCTTTTACCCTGCCTTCCTCAAAGTCCGGCAGATTCTCATAAACATACAGTGCCTGCCTCAGAAGGGGCACAAACATGGCAGCTCCCGTTCCTTCGCCCAGATGCATGTCCGCATGCAGGGGTGCATGAAGTCCCAGCTTCTCCAGGAGCATGCCGCAGCCCGGTTCTGAGGAGCAGTGGGTCGCGATCATATAAGACTTGCATTCCGGCGCGATTCTGTAAGCCAGGAAGGCAGCCGCCGCGGATATAAAACCATCGATCAGCACAGGCATCCGGCAGATCGCCGCGCCGAGGAAAAGCCCGCACATTCCGGCGATATCCAGGCCCCCGACCCTGCTCAGGGTCAGCAGCGGGACGCATTCTGTCCCTTCGCCGTCAAGACCGTTCACCCTGAGGGCTTCCCGGATCACATCCTTTTTCCGTCTGAGTCCTTCCTCAGAAAGGCCCGCCCCGTATCCGGCGGTCTGTTCCGGATCGCGGTGAAAAAGAGCCGAGACCAGTGCAGCGCTGCTCGTTGTATTCCCGATTCCCATCTCCCCCGCCGCCAGCAGGTCATAGCCGCTCTCACGGAGACGGGACGCAGTCCGGATCCCCTCCGTGACCGCCTGTACGGCTTCACTGCCGGTCATGGCCGGCCCCTTCGCGATATTCCCGCTGCCATGGCGCACGGGACGGTTCCATACAGCCGGATGTGAAGCATCCGTGTTCATCCCGATATTAACCGGAATGATATCCGTCCTGGCCAGGCCTGTCCGGCCTTCCGGGAAATTCCCGTTCTGGAAGGCACTCATCACGCAGACGCTGCTCCGGCCTTCCGCAATATTGTTGAGAACCCTGGCCGTCACTTCGCTCCCGCACTGGCTGACGCCTTCCGCGGTCACTCCGTTGTCGGCGCCCATGATGACCACTGCCGCGGCATCCAGCCGGGGATGGACCGTCCCCTGGATCGCACCGATCCGGGCAATCAGTTCCTCGAAGATCCCCATTCCCCCGATCGGCTTGCACAGGGAGTCCCATCTTTTTATTGAAGCACGGCGGATCTCCTCATCCGGCCCTGTGATGCGCGCCCTGCATTTATCTGAAAATTCTCTGAATAATCTCTCTTCGCCTGTCATTCCTCTGTCCGCCTTAATTGATACTATTCACGGCCCTCCACACATCAGGCCGCACGCATATTCCACCTGGCAGCTTTGCTGCTTAAGATAACAGCGGAACAGCGTAAAGAGCAGGCCATCCGTGCTGCATACAGCGGGCCCGGCCCGCGGCCGGAAGCCTGCTTTGCGGCAGACAGCCGGATCGGATCAGACGCAGCAGAAGGAACCCGGCAGGCAGAGACCGCACAGAAGGTTCGCGAAACAGATCTTCGCGCACCAGTCATTATTGCCTGTCTCCATCGGAGTTCCGTAAAAATCTCCCATGCCCCGGTACCAGTTCCCGCCGTTTTCCAGCTGGCTGAGAACCTGCCGGTACTGGGCATTCCCGGGCTCCATATTGACCGCCGTCTGTGCATGCTGGCGGGCTGTCACGTTGTTGCCCGCACCGGAATTGGCCAGAGCGCTGAGATAATACCACCTTGCATCCCGCTCCTGAATATCATTCAGAACATTCAGGGCTTCTGAATAATGTCTGCTGTTGATATAGTTGGCCGCCGCCTGCATGCGGATCTCTGACTCGCTTCCGCCCGCCTGCTGCCTTCTGCCGCCGAAGCCGCCGAAATCACCGAAATCCCCAAAGCCGCCGAAACCGCCGAAAGGACCGTATGAAGAACTGTAGCCGCCGGAGCCGTAGCCGCCTCCGGAACTGTAGCCGCCCCTCGAACTGCCCGGACCGTAAGAGCCAAAGCCGCCTTCCTTCTCCTGCTGGATCTGCTGGTAGGCCTGCTGTACTTCCTTGAACTTTTCCTCTGCCTGCGCCTTGTTCGGATTGTTCACGTTCGCATCCGGATGGTACAGTCTGCTCAGTTTGCGGTATGCTTTCTTTATATCATCGTCCGATGCGCCGCGGGGCACACCCAGAACGTCATATGGGTCTCTCATGATCTTCCTCTTTTGCTGAACTGCGGTTCTTCCTGACCTGATTGTACCTGACCCAGATGCCGGAATAAAGCACATTCCTCAGAATATCGACGTCTTTCACAATCGGCAGCCTCTCAAAAGCTCTGCAGCAGCACGCTGCCATATCCAGAAGCAGAGCCTTCACCGTCTCCTCGAAGCTGTCCGGGCCGGATGCAAGAAGCGGCAGCAGAATATTGAAGTTACCGCTCTTTTTATCCTTTTCCAGATCATCGTAAGCGTCCATCAGGTATATGAACTTGCCGAGATAAAAACCGAGTTCCCTCAGGTCCCTGGCCCAGATATCTTCCTTCCAGACACAGATCTCTCCCAGCATGCGTCCGCTGCAGCCCGCTACCCTGTCGAGCCGTTCAAGCAGCTCTTCCCGCGGAATCTGTCCGGTTTCCTTTTTCTCTTCCGCGCTCAGCAGCCGGATATTCCTCCGTACTGCCTGCTCCTGTCTGGGGTAACGCTCCCGGATTTTCAGGTAGTCCCCGTGCAGCATATGCGCCAGAAGCCTTGCGCGTTCTTTTTTCTCATCCTGCCAGTCGTCGAGTGCTTTCATATAGGAAAGCAGCACATTCATATCCGCCGCATAGGCGCTGCAGACCGATTGTGTCTCCCTGTGCCTGACAGCCGGGTGTACCAGGCAGCGCCGCAGGCGGACTGTCTCCTCCGGCTCATACAGTCCTGTCAGCAGGATCGAGAGAAAGGTGCAGTCATAGGAAAGCAGGATCTGTCCCCGTCTGCCGTAGCTGCGGCAGAGCGCGTCACAGACCCCGCAATAGCAGCTGCGGTACAGCTCCAGGTCCTTCACTTTCAGTTCCGGCCTGTTTACCGTAATATATCCGAACATCTGTCAGCTTCTCTTTCTGAATTCTGTCCTGCACCTGGGGCAGGTAATCACGATCATTCCCTTTCCTCTGGGAATCCGTATCTTCTGCCCGCATTTGGGGCAGCGGTAAATATGAAAATTCTTCAGATCCTCAGCCTTGCCGCCCGTACGCCGGAACATCCCCGTCACTTTGCCGCGGAGCTCAAGAAACTTCTGGTTCTCCGCATAGCGCGCAGGTATATTGCGTGAAAGGATCCGGAACCAGGAATATGCCAGAAGCAGCAGAGTAAGCATACTCAGCAGCGGAATCCGGATAATCGACTCAAGCACCAGCAGAACCAGTGTTACGATCAGCAGAAAAGCCGAGAATTCATCCTGGCCGTATCTTCCGGCCATAAAACGATTAATACGCTCTCTCCAGTTCATATCAGTCAGTCACCTCTGTCCCTTATGATTCTGTCTGCCTTTCCGGACCCTCTTCCCGGCTCCGCACCGCCAGACAGATTCTTTTTCCTTCCTTTTCCCTCCGGCTGTCTTTCCCGGATGAATGTAACTATAAGGATTTGGCGTTCCGCATGCAAGGGCCGCTTTTAAAAATTCACGGTTTTTTCACAGGAAGAGGCTGCTGTTCACGGCCTGTTTGAAATGGGTGGCCTGATGTGTGGAGGGCCGTGAATAGCAGCCAGGAGGCGAAATGCCCTCAAACTGACGCGCCATGCGCTGCCGGCTTTTCTCCGGCTGCAGCTTGCGGGAAAGCGATGCAGGCCGTAAACCTGTGCGCCTCTGTCCGCACTTCGAAACTTCCGCCCATCAGCTCCGTCAGGTTCTTGGCGATGGAGAGTCCCAGTCCGCTTCCCTCGGAACTCCTGGCCAGATCCCCTCTTACAAAGCGTTCTTCCAGTTCCTCGCCGCTTTTTATCAGTTCCGCCTCGGATTCATTTTCAAAAACGGCCTTCGCCGTCCCGTCCGCGCACACAAGGCTGATCCTGACTTCGGACCCTTTCTTCGCGTACTTGGCGATATTGCTCAGAAGATTGTCCAGCACGCGCCAGAGCTGGGATCCATCCGCGGTGATGACTGCGCTCTCCCTGCCGGTATCCATACGGACGGAAAGGGAGAGTTCTTCGAATCGTTCCTCGAATTCTCCTTCCGCCATCAGGATCATCTGGCGCAGGTCGATCTGCGTAAGCTCCAGCTCCACATTGCCGGAGCTGATCCGGCTGGCGTCGATCAGGTCCGATATGAGCGACTTCAGGCGCTGCGACTTGCGGTCGAGGATATCGATATACTCCCGCATCTTCCCGCTTTCGGGCGCTTCCTGACTGAGGAGTCCGATATAATTGATGATCGAGGTCAGGGGCGTCTTGAGGTCATGGGAAACATTCGTGATCAGTTCCGCTTTCAGGCGTTCGCTGCGGACCATGGCGTCCACCGCCTCCTGCAGGCCCACGCCCATCTCATTCACCGCCTCCGCCATCTCCAGGCTGTCCCCGGCAAGGGACCTGGTATCGATCCGGTAGTCCAGTCTGCCTTTGGAGATCTCCCGCAGGCCCTCCCGGACACTGAGTTTTCCGACCTGGTCGCGCATCAGGTAGAGGAGGACCGCCAGGTCCGCCACAAGCACGATCACGGCGCCAGCCGCTCCGAGGTAGCCCGGAAGCAGGAGGTTCAGAAGAATAAAGACCGTGTAGCTGATGAGCAGCAGCCTGGATGTGATCCTGGCGGCCATAATCTGGGAACTGACCTGCAGAACCGTATACAGGACACTGTTCTGCCAGAGTCTTTTCCATTTCAGCCTTCTGGCCAGGCTCAGCACGGAGAGAAGGAAGATCCCGTACTCCGCCGCGAAGCTGAATACAATCCATTCAGAGCGCCTGTCCGGGGAAATCCACCTGTGCAGCGCGGCCCGCGCGGCGTAGAACCAGAGGATCCCCGCCAGCATGCACAGACCGGCCGCGATCTCCGACGGAACAAGGTCAAATCCGGTCATCGGACAGAGCGTATATTGATCCCTGCGCCCCGTCATATGGATGCTCAGGACAAGAAGAAGGAGCAGCATGGCAAGGGCAGAAGCCCCGATCACGATGGAGGCAATCACGACAGGCTCCCTGCGCTCATAGGCAAGGTAGGCCTCGTGCAGCTCGTCTCCGGCCGGATAGCCCGGATTCACGGCAATCACAACACGCTCCCCGGAGCCGAGGAAGATCGTATCTATAAACTTCGATGCAACTCTCTCGGACAGGGTGTTCTCCGTGCTGGCTACCATGATGGCCAGAGATCTTACCCCGTCAAAGAGAAAAATCAGGTTCGGATCCGAAGCGATCATATCCCTGGCCTCGGTCGAGCTTGCCGCATTCAGATTGGTATAAAACTGCTTCGTCGAGGAGTTCTCGACATAATAGCGGATATTGCTCGGCGCGTCCGCATGGCTGGTCCCGTCCGGGTTCTCCTTCTCATTGAGGTAGGAATCATAGCGCACACCGATATCACTGCAGGTCTGGCAGAGTGCCTTATAGTATTCCATCAGCGTCTCGTAAGGTCTGGCGGACAGGCGGGCCGTCTCGGCGA
>DGHP01000091.1:18292-18895 GCA_002392705.1 Lachnospiraceae bacterium UBA3845
CGGCAGCACCGTCTCCAGTTCGGCAGTCGCCGCATTCAGGCTGTCCCAGGTCTTCAGGGAAGGATCCGCAGCGATCATGTCCTGCTCGGTCAGAACCCGCCGGAGTGCACTCATGTCGGGGAAAAAATCGATCAGGTCCCGGATCAGGTAGGTGGTATTCTCGTTCTGGTTGGCTTCATCCTGAATGCCGGATACATATTGACGAATGTCGATCTTTTTATCCAGATCGGTCTTCCCTCCGGTCTGGAAGAGGGCAAAGTTCTGTGTACAGGCGATCTTCCGCCGGATCGTATCCTCGGTCAGCTGGAGGAAGTTCCCTGTCTCCTCGAATCTGCGGCCCAGCTCCGATATATCGAAGGTTCCGTCCAGCCAGTAGTACATGTTCAGGATGCAGGCGGCCAGGATGCCCGCGCAGAGAACCTGCAGCAGTCCCATCCAGATCTTTGTCCCGTTTCTGTAATAATGTTTTTTTATCATCCCCTCAATCACCGCTTCAGATCAGCCGCCGCACTGCCCGCGTTTCCGGAATCTTTCCGGAAAATGAACCCGCCGGCCCGGCTGCGCCGGACTGTCAGTCAAGGTCCTCCACCTTGTATCCGATTC
>DGHP01000091.1:18930-24341 GCA_002392705.1 Lachnospiraceae bacterium UBA3845
TCGATCTTGTAGCCGACGCCCCAGACCACCTTCAGGTAGCGCGGCTCCTTGGGATTGATCTCGATCTTCTCGCGGATATGGCGGATATGGACCGTCACCGTATTGTCCGCGCAGAAAGCCTCTTCATTCCAGATCTTTTCATAGATCTGGTCGATGGAGAACACCTTGCCCTTATTCTGAAGCAGAAGAAGGAGAATATTGTATTCGATCCGGGTCAGGCGGACGCTCTCCCCGTCGACGGTAACTTCCTTCTTGTCGTCATCGATGGCCAGCCCGCCCGAGTGGTAGATATGAGAGTTCTCCTCCTCCTTCGGGATGGTTCCCAGCGCTGTGTACCTGCGCAGCTGCGACTTGACGCGGGCGACAAGCTCAAGCGGATTGAACGGCTTCGTCACATAATCATCCGCACCGACATTGAGTCCCAGGATCTTGTCCGCGTCCTGAGACTTCGCCGACAGAATAATAATCGGGATGCCGGAATCCTTCCGGATCTGCAGAACCGCGTGAATCCCGTCCATTCCCGGCATCATCAGATCTATAATCAGAAGGTGGATCTGCTCTTTCTTCAGCAGTTCGATCGCCTGGCTGCCGTCATAGGCCTTAAAAACCTGGAAGCCTTCCTGGGTCAGATAGATCTCGACCGCATCCGTGATCTCCTTCTCGTCATCACAAACCAAAATATTATACATATATCTGCTCCTTCTCCTGCCCCGGGCAGGAAAGCGCCGCGTTCCCGCATCTCCGCGCCCGGACGCGCGCCTGTCTTAAGAATCCCTTTTCCGTTCTGCCCGGCCGCAGAGCACAGAGAATACCCCTGCGGCGCGGAATCTCATTCCAAGTATAACAGGGGCATTGTGTATTCTCTGTGATATTCTCCTAAATTTTTCTTAAATGTTCACACAGCTGCGATTCACGGCCATTATTAATTCCGCCCTGGCGGAATTGCGCCCGGGCGCAGGGCAGCTTTAACTGCCAGACTTCATCTGTGCACTCGCAGCTCTACGCACCGCTTCGGTCGGTACTAAACGAGTGCCGCAGGCACGCAGCACTGTTCAGCGCCTGCCGGAGGCTTCAAACTTTGTCGCGAGTTTGAACTCACGACCAGGTGGATTTGTTGTTTTACGTTTATTTCGCCTCTATGACAAACATGACGTTCGTCATGTTTCCCTCGCCCCTTACCTCGTTGGTGGCCGGGTCACCGGCGGTAACCACGACCAGGTCGCCGGACTTAATATACTTGTCTCTCGTCACGACGTACATGGCATGGGAGATGATATTTTCCGTCGAATCCTCCCTGTAGCCCTGCAGGGGAAGGACGCCCCAGTCCAGCTGCAGCTGGCGGGCGGCCCGTTCGGAGGGTGTCACCGCGTAGATCGGCATCTCAGGCCGGAAATTCGCGACCAGGCGGGCGGACAGGCCGGACATGGTCGGAATCACCATCGCCTTCGCGTTCAGGTTGGCGGCTGTTCTGACCGCGCCGATTCCGACGGCGCTCGATACGTTGGCTTTCCCGCGCAGGCGCTTGAAATCCGGGACCTCATAGCTGATCTGCGCTTCCGTATATTCCGCGATCTGGGCCATCATCTGCACAGCCTCCACCGGATACCTGCCTGCTGCCGTCTCCCCGGACAGCATGATCGCGTCCGCCGACTGTACGATCGCGTTCGATACGTCCGTCACCTCCGCCCTGGTCGGCCGGGGATTGCGCATCATGGAATCCAGCATCTGTGTCGCCACGATCACCGGCTTGTAAGCCGCATTGCACTTGTCGATGATCTTCTTCTGGACATGCGGAACCTCCCATTCGGGGATCTCGACTCCCATATCGCCTCTGGCGACCATGACTCCGTCAGCCGCCCGGATAATCGAGTCGATGTTCCGGATTCCCTCTGCATTCTCGATCTTCGCTATAATATGGACATCGGAAGCGTTATGCTCTCTGAGCAGGTCCCTGATCTCCCTCACCGCATCCGCGCTGCGGACAAAGGACGCGGCTATAAAATCGATATCCTGTTCGATTCCGAAAAGAATATCTTCCCGGTCCTTGTCGGTAATGCTCGGAAGATGGATCTCAACATTGGGGAGATTGATGCCTTTCCGCTCGCCAAGCTCCCCGCCGTTCTCCACCCTGCATACAACATCCGTCTTTGTGATCTCCGTGACCTTCATCTCGATCAGGCCGTCATCGATCAGGACCCGGTCCCCGGCTTTCAGATCCTGCGGAAGATCCTTATAAGTCTGCGAAACGATCCTGCTGCTGCCTTCCACCTTCCGCGTCGTCAGGGTAAAGGTCTGTCCGGTCTCAAGTCTGACGGCCGCTCCGTCTTTCAGCGTTCCGGTGCGGATCTCCGGTCCCTTTGTGTCGAGCAGGATCGCAATCGGTTTCTTTTTCTCCCTGCGCACCTGCTTGAGCAGATCCATCCGCCTTTTCTGCTCGGGATAGGTCCCGTGGGAGAAATTAAAACGGGCGACGTCCATTCCGCTGTCTATTATCTTTCCGAGAATCTCCGGATCATCCGTACTTGGTCCCATCGTGCATACGATCTTGGTTCTCTTCATATTCTGCATCCTCCAATCATTCTGAAGATCCGGCCTTCAACTCTCCTGATTCTGCGCAGCTTTGCCGCCTCTGTTCACCGGACCGCGGCTCTTTATACATGCGCTGTACATATTCTGTAACGATTCACAGCCCTCCACACAGCATGCCGTGAACAGTATTTATATTTTAGCACATAATTTGAGCCAATACTGCGCTTCGGGCCTGAAGTTGCGCAATTTTCTCAATGCGAGTATAATATCCCGGATGAGGGGCGCTTCTTCTGCGTCCCGGCCGGACCGGGAGTGATCCGGCAGAAGCAGATGGAAAAGCGGGCAGGACCGGCCCCCCGGCCGGCTCAGATCCGCGGCTGCCCTCCGGAAGGCAGCCGGAGCATTTTCAGAGAAGGAAACAGAAGTTCATGACTAACAAAGATACGGAACTGACCAAGTCAGTCAAGGCGGCGGAAGCTGCCGGAAAAGAATGTCCTCAGAGAGAGCGCATGTCCGGCATCCTGGTGCATCCGACCTCTTTCCCCTCCCCCTACGGGATCGGCGATCTGGGCAAAGGCGCCTATGATTTTATCGATTTTCTGGAAAAGACGGGCCAGCATCTGTGGCAGGTGCTTCCGCTCGGTCCGACCGGTTTCGGAGATTCTCCTTACCAGAGCCTGTCAGCCTTCGCGGGACAGCCTTATATCATCAGCCCGCAGAAGCTGAAAGAAGAGGGTCTCCTGGAGGAAGAAGATTTCGCAGGCATGCCTGCCTGGAATCCCCGCAAGGTCGACTACGGCCCGGTCATCCAGTTCAAGATGGGACTTCTTCACAAAGCTTACGCGCATTTCTGTGACAGAAAGGATCCCGATCTCGAGCACGCCTTCAATCTCTTTACCGAGCAGGAAAAGGACTGGCTTTCCGACTACGCCCTCTTCATGGCTGTCAAGGATTATTATAAAGGCCGCTGCTGGCTGGACTGGGAGGAGGATATCCGCACAGGAACCGAATTCGCGAAGCTGGAGTATTCCTGGATGCTGAAGGATCAGATCCGCTTCTACGAATTTATCCAGTTCCTCTTTGACCGCCAGTGGGCGGAGCTGCGCAGCTACGCGGCGGAAAAAGAAGTCCGCATCATCGGTGATATTCCCATCTTTATGGCCCTGGACAACGCGGACGTATGGGCGAACAAACCGCTCTTCAAGCTGGACTCAAAGGGCTACCCGACAGAAGTCGCGGGAGTGCCGCCGGACTATTTCAGCGCGACCGGCCAGCTCTGGGGCAACCCCCTCTATGACTGGGACGAGCATGAAAAGACCGGCTACGCCTGGTGGCTGAAGCGGATCGAAAGGCAGCTGGAGCTGGTTGACTACATCCGCATCGATCATTTCCGCGGCTTTGAATCCTACTGGTCCGTTCCCGCCGGTGAAGAGACTGCCATCAACGGAAGCTGGCTCCCGGGTCCGGGTGAGAAGCTCTTCTGCGCCATGCAGGAAAAGCTCGGGAAAAACCTGCCGATCTTCGCGGAGGATCTGGGAATCATCACGGATGAAGTGGAGGCTCTGCGCGACCGCTTCGGTTTCCCGGGCATGAAAGTGCTCCAGTTCGGCTTCGGGGATATGTCGGACCGCAAATATATCCCGCATTTCTACACTACGCCCAACTGCATCGTCTACACCGGCACGCACGACAATGACACGACCGTCGGCTGGTACAGTACGCAGAACGAGGAAGTGAAGGACCGCGTCCGCTGCTACGGCAACTGTGACGGAGGAGGCGTCTCCCTTGATTTCATCCGCTTCGCCATGTCCTCGATCGCCAGATACTGCATCTTCCCGATCCAGGACCTGCTGCAGCTTGGCAGTGACGACCGTATGAATACACCGGGCGTTGCCGCAGCGAACTGGGCCTTCCGCTACGAACAGTCCATGCTGGATGAAGGGTGGCGCTGCGACTGGCTTGCCCGCTATACCAGACTCTATAACCGCTGATTCTACGCGCCGGTCCGCATCGGACCGGCGCAGTGAGGTTTTTCTTATGATCCGAACAATTCTGGGAGTAATTTTCACCGCCCTGTTTTTAATCCTGACCCTGCCGGTTTTCGCAGTGCAGGCGCTGCTCAGAAAAAAATGGCCGCACCTGGGCGAGCGGAGCAGTTTTGCCATTGTCCAGACTGCCTTCCGCATACTGCAGCTGCCCCTGGGCGTGCGCTGCGATTTTATCGGCCTTGAGAATATCCCCAGGGACGAACCTGTTCTTTTTATCGGGAACCACAGAAGCTATCTGGATGTCATCCTCGTCTATCCGAAGCTTCCGCCCATCACCGGCTTTGTAGCCAAGCACGACTTTGAGAAGGTTCCGATCCTGCCTCTGTGGATGCGCAGGCTCTACTGTGAATTCCTGGTCAAGGACGATCTTAAGCAGAATCTCCAGTCGATCCTGAATGCGATCGATCATGTGAAAACGGATAAAGTATCCATGTTCATCTACCCTGAGGGCGGGCGTTCCACAGTTGAGGACGAGCGCGATCTGCTTCCCTTCCATGAGGGCTCTTTCAAGATTGCGACCAAATCAAAATGTCCGATTGTCCCGGTCGCCGTCTGCGGTACCCGCGAGCGCTGGGAGACCCAGTTCCCGAAGATGCGCCCGGGCCATGTGATTATAGAGTTCGGAAAACCAATCCGCACGGCGGAGATGAGCAGGGAGGAACTGAAAGGAATCGGCGCAAAGACCAGGGAAATCGTACTGGAGATGGTCGTACGGAACCATGACCTGCTCTGATCGGAAGCGGAATGCACGCAGTCCGCAGCGGCGCTGTCTGCCTGCATCGCCACAGAGATCCGTTTCGGCGGCTGCAGCAGCTTTGGCAGCTTCGATAGCTT
>DGHP01000091.1:24432-26860 GCA_002392705.1 Lachnospiraceae bacterium UBA3845
AGCTTTGGCAGCGCTTTGGCAGCTTAGACAGCTTTGCAGCAGCTTCGGCTTTTTTCAGATACTGTAAAACGGGGGCCGGGCACATCCTGTTGTGTCCGGTCCCCGTTTTCCAACATGCCAGTCAAATGGTTTCTAGTAGTTATTCTTCGGTCGTCTGAATGGCTTTTTCATACTCGTGCAATATGACATCTTGCATCTGCTGTCTGGTCTCTGAATTGATCGGATGGGCAATATCGCGATATTCGCCATCGGCTGTCTTCCGGCTCGGCATTGCGATAAACAATCCTTTCTCGCCTTCAATCACCTTGATATCATGGACTACAAATTCCTCATCAAGTGTAACCGATACGATTGCTTTCATCTTGCCTTCTTTTGCAATCTTCCTAACCCTAACATCAGTAATCGTCATTTCAACACCTATCAGACATAGCCTTTCTAATTATAAAACATAACGTTCATCTGATTCGATGACGATCTTTATACCATCATCTCCATTATAATAAGTATTGGCGCGAATGGTATCGCGGCTTTCCACGATGCAGTTTTCCAAATGAACATTGTCGCCAAGATACACGTCGTTCAGGACTATCGAGTTCTTGATAACACAGTTTTCACCTACAAAAACGTTTTTAAATATGAGAGAATTCTCCACATATCCGTTGATAATAGATCCGGCCGACACGAGGCTGTTTTTCACCTCACTCCCAGGATTATACTTCGTCGGCGGAAGATCTGCAACTTTTGAATGTACTTCCGGATAAGTGCGGAAGAAATAGTTCCTGACTTCCGGCTTCAGGAAATCCATGTTCGTCCTGTAGTAGGACTCGACGGACGCTATGTTGTTCCAGTAGCTGTCAATCTTATATCCGTAGATCCTCTTGACGCCCTTATAGCGGATCAGCACATCCCTGACAAAGTCATACCTGCCCTCTTCCGCGCTCTTCTCGATCAGCTCGATCAGCTGTCTTCTCCGGATCACATAGATTCCGCAGGAGATCGTGTTCGCGTCTGCTGTCATCGGCTTCTCTTCAAACTGCTCGATGCGGCAGTCCTCGTTCATCTTGAGAACACCGAATCTTGTCACATCCTCTTCCGGAGGCAGCTGCTTGCATACTATCGTAATGTCAGCTTTCTTCGCGATGTGATACTCAAGAACTTTGTTGTAATCAAGCTTGTAGACGCCGTCTCCGGACGCGATCACGACATACGGCTCATGACAGTTTTTCAGAAAATCCAGATTCTGGTATAAGGCGTCAGCCGTTCCGCGATACCAGAAATTGTTGTCAACCGTCACCGTGGGCGGGAACACATACAGTCCTCCCTGCTTTCTTCCAAAGTCCCACCACTTGGATGAACTGAGATGTTCATTCAGAGACCTTGAATTATACTGGGTCAGGACCGCAACCTTCTGAATCCTGGAATTCGACATGGAACTCAGGGCGAAATCTATACTGCGGAAGCTTCCCGCGATCGGCATCGCGGCGATGGCTCTCTTATTGGACAGTTCTTTCATACGGTAGCTGTTGCCACCGGCAAGGATCATACCGACTGCTCTCATGACACAACACCTGCCTTATCCAGTATCTCGCCGCTGGCGAGTGCACCGTCCGGATAATCTTCCGGAACGGTATTGCCTGTTACTGCGGTATTCCTCCCGATCTTCACGTCCGATGGAATGACCGTATTCTCACCCAGCACGGCAAGTCCAAACGAGTATATCTTCGGTTTCACCCTGTTCGGCGTCTCCTCGCCGCAGCCGATGACGGACCGCTCTCCGACGACGCAGTTCTCGGCAACAATGGCCTTGTCCAGGACCGCCCCGTCCCCGATCACGGCACCCTGCATCACGATAGAGTCACGGATCACCGCACCCTTCCCGATCATGACGCCGCAGCCGATAATGGAATTGGTGACTTCACCGTAGACTTCGGTTCCGTCCCCGATCAGGCTTCTGTAGATTTTGGCGTCAGCGGAGATATACTGGGGCGGAATGATATCATTCTTGGTGTAGATCTTCCAGAATTCTTCATAGAGATTGAACTCCGGAATAATATCGATCAGCTCCATGTTCGCTTCCCAGTAGGAGCCCAGGGTTCCGACATCCTTCCAGTAGCCGTTGAACTCATAGGCAACCAGATTCTTCCCCTGCTGGAAGCAGTAGGGAATCACATGCTTGCCGAAGTCACAGCCTTCCTGCTCGGACAGATTCTTCAGCGCATCCCTGAGCACGGGCCAGCTGAAGATATAGATCCCCATCGATGCCAGATTGCTCTTCGGATGCTCCGGTTTCTCCTGGAACTCCCGGATTCTTCCGTGCTCATCGGCAACGACGATTCCGAAACGGCTGGCCTCCTCCTGGGGCACCGGCATGACGGCAATCGAAACATCCGCCTTGTGAGACCGGTGGTAATCCAGCATCACCTCGTAA
>DGHP01000169.1:0-242 GCA_002392705.1 Lachnospiraceae bacterium UBA3845
CCGTCGACATCGCTGAAAATAATTTTAGGTATCATGCAGCCTCCTCAAATCGTGAGTATGTCAGTGTGTCTGTTTTTATCAGTATAACATATGACACAGTCAGATACTTATAATTGTCAAATAAAGCTCGTTATATACAGGAAAAAGTGACAAAAATCATTGAAAATTGACCGGGATTTCCGCTGATTATCCTAAAGCTGATATTGATTCTTTGACAGGAGATGTGTATGCTTTTCTTAGAA
>DGHP01000169.1:360-6419 GCA_002392705.1 Lachnospiraceae bacterium UBA3845
AAGCGGGAATCCCCGGTAATTCAATTGCCGGGTAGTTCACCGGAAGATGAAGGCGGATGACCTTATGAACAATTTCAGGGAGAATTGCGTCCGCGATCTAAAGCGGCTCTTTCATCTATTATATACACTGACCTACTTTGTCTCACTGGTCCCTCTGAAGATTTACGATATTTTACATGGAACAGAATTCTCGGGAATCGATAATTCAGAGGACAAAGAAGGGCGGTATACGTACTATCCTTCTCCGGTGTTCTCGTTTCCGCGCCTTCGGAGATATATCCGAAGAAATATGCAAAACGGAAGGGGAAGCTCAGTGCTGGATATTGGGTGCGGGAAGGGTTTCGTCCTTCTTTTTTTCAGCGGGCTCAGCTTCGACAAAGTGGCAGGGATTGAGTATGACGAGAAGCTGTGCCGCATTGCCAAAAGGAATCTGAGAAAAACTTCCGGGAAGGTAAAGGTATACAGGGCGGATGCGGCAGATTTTCCGCTGTATGAAAATTTCGATACATTCTACCTGTACAACCCGTTTGACGAAAAGATACTTGAAAAATGCATCGATCAGATTCTGGCGTCTCTCAGGAAATGTCCGAGAAAGTTGACAGTATTTTACTGTAATCCTGTCTATGGGGACGTTCTGATGAATAAAGGGTTTAAGGAAGAAGCGCATTTTTATTACAAGACGACTATTTATACTTTGCGCGGGGAAGAATAAAGAATGAGTAAAGCGGGTTCCCGAAAAAGGAGGTTCAATAAAACACTTTTCTGCCTGTATCAGTCGACATCGGATGATCTGATGTTCTGGTGCTGGTTCGACGTGCTCATACTAAGCATGAATTACGGATTTAGCATGACGCAGATCTCACTGCTCTTCTCCGTGTCTTTCTGGGCGGCTTTAGCCATGAAGCTGCCCGCGAACGCTCTGGCTAAGAAGCTTGGAGCAGCCCGCTGTGTTCTGCTCTCCGCCGCGCTGTTTCTTTCGGCCGCTCTTCTCCTGACTTTCGGCAGTACGTTCGCAGTGGCGGTTGTCGGTCAGAGCATCTATCTGGCCGCCGGAAGCTTTCAGGAAATGGCAACGGTGATTGCCAAAAAAGCAGCGGAGAGAGATCCTGCCCATGTAGACTATATGCAGCTCATGTCGACAACAGGGGTCATATTTTCCGTCATCAGCCTGATTGGGGCTGTCAGCATGAGCAGATTGTATGAGATAAATAAAAATCTGCCGATGTATATCTGCATCGGTTTCTGCCTGAACTCATGTGTTCTTGCTTATTTTATCAGTAAATATGATGAGGAGGACACAAAGGAAAGCCAGAGGACCCGGCGCGAGACGCTGCCGGGAATGAAAATGCGTTCCTTTGACAAAACGACGCTCAGCTGTCTCTTCCTGTCCGTACTGTTTATGGTGATTTTCTACGTGTCAGGGGATTATTTAAAAATAATGCTTGAAAACGATCTCTCCGCGGTGACAGACAGCGGCAGAACGGTGTTTCTTTTTTCCATGATCCTCCTTTTGAGCAGGATTGTTAAAATAGTGAGCAATCTCCTGCTATATGCCGGCAGAAACATAAAAATCGGTCAGGAGAGAGTGATTTCCTTTGTCGTGATCGGTGTTGTCCTGATTTCTTCTTTTGGAGTACTGAGCAAATGGGGAAGCGGATATTATGGCATTATGCTGGCTGCTTCTGCTTTTCTGATACGGGTGATTGTTTTCGACCCGTTTCGCTTCAGCATATATGACTTCATGCTGAAGCGGCTGAAAGAAGATAAGATGATTGATGTTCTTTTTGTCCAGTCCACCGGGAGCGAAATTTCAAGAGCGGTCTTTTCAACAGTTTCGACAGTATTACTGAAGTATTATGGTATACACAGTGTCATGCTGATGCTGCTTATCATCAGCCTTATATTTGCAGCCGGGTATGTCGTTATTCGCAGACACCTGGTGCGGGCAAACGGCAATCATAAGTTCCTCAGATGGAAAAAGACGGAGATTGACGCGGCTGACAGTCTTACAGTGGCTGTGGCAGCGCTGCTTATGCATTACGGTGTTGTGGAAGACACCTCTTATACGCCGGAGAAGCTGGCAGAGAAGCTCACGTCCGTGGAAGATATAGATGCAGTAGACCGTGATATTCAGTTCAGCGGTTTTCATGAATATCAGGAGGAGACGCTGAGAAGACTTTTTTATGCCGGTCATCCCTGCGCGATCAGAACCGTTATAAAGGAAGGAGATCAGGACCACTGGCTGCCGGTCATGTATCTGGATGATGACGGGGGCGTCATATGGAATCCTTATTCCGGGGAGCGCTTTCTTGCGGAATTATATCAGATCAGGGAGATATGTTGTTTCACTGTTCTGTCTGATAAAGAAATTTTGCAGTCGTTTCTCTGAGACGAGGCATATACATTCGAAAAGCTTATGAGGTGGATATCTATGGTTGATAAGGTTCTGGAGGAAATCCGGCTAAACAGGGTCTGGGATCCCGACAGATGGGAGCGGATTAAAGCACAGGCGGAAAGACTGTCAGTGCATTACAGAGAAGTGATAGAGCAAAAAAGGCGGTCCGGAGATACGGTCATTCATTTTGCCGCATATGTGTCAAATGCCGCAATGTACGGGATGGATGGTGTGTTCCGCCTTATGCGGCAGAATCCGCTGCGCTGGGATCCCAAAGTCGTAATTGTTCCCGATGTATCCAGGGGATATCCGCATAAGAAGCAGACGTATCTTAGTGCCAGAGAGTATTTTACAGGCCTTTACGGGGCCGACGCGGTGCTGGATGGCTGGGATATTCAGACAGATAGCTGCACAGACCTGACGGACCGGTTCGATGTCATCTATTTTGCGGATCCGTATGACGCGATGGCGCCGGAGGTGCATTCTATCCGTTACGCTTCCACAAGAAATGTTCTGCCGGTCTATGTCAACTACGGGTATGATGTCGGATATTACACGATGTATTCCAGAATGAAGGGGCCGGAGCTGAATCTGGTGTGGAAATATTTCACTGAGACGGTCTATTCTGAGGAGGACTGCAGAAAACTGCAGATCATTCAGGGAAAAAATGTGGTGCTCACCGGATACGCCAAGATGGATGCGCTGGCCGGATTCCCCGTAAAGAGGGAGGGGGAGCGCAAAAAGATTCTCATCACGTCACACCACTCTGTAAATATGCCGGAGCTGCCGTTATCGAACTTCAGGACATATTATAAACTGCTTCTGGAGCTTCCGGAGATGTTCCCGGAGATTGATTTTGTATTTCGGCCGCACCCTCTGATGTTCATCAGGCTGGTCAACGAAAAGGTCTGGACAAGTGAGCAGGTGAACTGCTATCTGGAGGACCTCAGGAAGGCCGGAATAGAGTATTCCGACGGCGGAGAATATTTGCATATCTTTGCGGAGTGCGACGCGATTATCAATGACTGCGGTTCCTTCACAATGGAGTGGCTGTTCACCGGAAAGCCGGGATGCTTTGTTCTGAACGAGGATCTTAAGGAGGAGCATCTGACGACCCAGATGAAGGAGGCGATTGCCCGATACAGAATTGCCCGGAGCTTAGAGGACATTATCAGTTTCATTTCGGATGTTGCCGGCGGCAGATATCCGGCGGACTGCGGAATGGACGACTGGGTCCGGGAGAATATTGCAGTTAATTATCCTCACGCTGCTGAAAAGATTCTCGGGGAGATGGATATTTTATCATAGGGGAAAACATGGATAGCAGATCATATACAATCGGTGTGTTAGGCGGTATGGGCACATATGCGACCATACACATCTTCAGGCAGTATGCAGAGGTTTTTCCGGCGGAGAAGGAGTGGGAACGCCCGAGGATCATCATTGACAACAGGTGCACCATGCCGAGCCGTGTCCGGGCTGCGCTGTACGGAGAGAACAGGCAGCAGCTGATCCGTGAGATGTCGGATTCTGTCAGGAATCTCGTAAAGAGCGGCTGCGACAGAATTCTTCTGGCCTGCAATACAGCGCATCTTTTTCTTCCGGATATTATGGGGCAGGTCCCGGAGGCGGAGGGAAAAATCGTCAACATTATTGAAGTCTGCGCGGATGGTTTGCGCGAAGACGGCATTAGCGAGGTGTTCCTTCTGGCTTCCGAGGGAACCATAGATTCCGGGATCTATCAGGAGGCGTGCAGCGCGCGCGGAATCCGGTGCAGGACTCCGCGAAAAGAGGAATATGCGTATCTTCGGGATTGCATAGAGGCTGTCAAGAGGGATCGGTACAGTGATGCGGTCCGCGCTGCATTTGCCAAGCTCGTGCTGAGAGGCAGCACGTGCGTGCTCGGGTGTACGGAACTTCCAATCTTGTATGAAAGATATCGGAATCTGTGCAGCGATGTACGGGTATATGACCCGACGTATATGGCACTTGCCCGGATCAGAAAAGAATTCAGTGCGGGGAGATGAGTGATGACAAAGGTCCTGACATTTGGCGTATTTGATTATTTTCACATCGGGCATCTGAAGCTGTTTCAGCAGTGCAGGGAATATGGCGATTATCTGGTCGTGGGAGTACAGAACGGAGAGTATGTTGCCAGATTCAAACCTGAGCAGGAGATGCTCTACACGACGGAGGAGCGAGCCTCGATGATTGAAGCTCTGCGCATTGTGGATGAGGTGTTCGTTTACGACACTCTCTGCGACGCCGTGATGGAAAAGACAGAGTTCGATATCCTTGCTCTCGGGGAAGACCATATCGGCGAGCGGTTCGATGTCATCATGGAGTGGTGTCTGGCGCACGGAAAGTCCGTCGTCCGCCTGAAACGGACTCCGGGGATCAGTTCATCAGATATTAAGAGGACGCTTAGAATGAGGAGGCCAAAAGAAGCAGATGAGTAAGAAAATCATGGTCATATCTTCTTCGCTGGATCCGCGGCTCGTCGGAGCGGTGGAGGCTGCAAGGGCGCTCGGTATGGAAACTGTTGCGTGCGTCAGGGAAGAGGATGACGGCTCCCTTGCGCATGCGGACCGGTTCTATTTGGTTGATGGTAATAAGACAGAAGAGCTGCTTGAAATTGCAAAAAAAGAAAAAGTAGACGGCGTGCTCGGAACGTGGGACAAATCTGTCCTTTCGGCAGCGATGATTGCCCGGGAGCTCGGGCTGCCCGGAAACAGCCCGGACTGCGTGAGAACGCTTATGGATAAAGGTCGATTTCGCTCCCTGCAGAGGGAGGCCGGCGTGTTCTGTCCCGGGTATTTTGAAACGGACACAAGTGAAGGTCTGGAAGAGAAGTGTGCAAAGCTTCACTTTCCGATTATTGTGAAACCGGCCGTGTGCTCATCTTCTTTCGGCATGACGAAGCTTTATGACAGGAAAGAGGTCATTTCCGCATTTGAAAAAGCCAGTGCCTATTCCCGAAACGGGGCTGTCTGTGTGGAGGAATTTATTGAACAGGATTCACTGCGGGTCCTGGAAACTGACGTGTTTCTTGTGGAGGACGATATTCTCTGGGTCGGGGCATGTTGGTGCTACCGGCTGCCGGAAGAGCCGCTCCGCCCTGTGCTCGATGTGTTTCCCGCTTCTTTGGACAGCCGCGAGGAGGCAGAATTTAAGTCTGCCGTTGGAACTGTGCTCGCGGCATCCGGAGCCCGGCTCGGCGAATTTAACGTCGAAGGTTTTTTTACGGATGAGGGCAGATTCTTTGTCATAGAAATTAATCCGCGGCCGGCCGGATACTGCTTTCAGAAGGAACTGAAACTCTTTAGCGGAGTGGATTTTTCAAAACTGCTTGTAACTACTGCTGTCGGGGACCTCTCCTACTGTAAGGAGCTAAGGAGCTCGCAAAGGCAGAGACGCTGCCTGCTCATGTATGCTGTATTCAGCTTTGCGCCTGGAATCTTTGATCATGTGCATATAGATGATTCTGTCAGGGATTCTCTTATCTCGTTTGACGCTTTTCCCGGCGGGGAACCGGGCGCTTATATTGAGAGCATTCATGCGGAGAACCGGCCGGTCGGCATTGCGATGTTCGCTTTTTCATCAGAGGAGGAGCTCTACAGGGTGATGCGGCATATACGTGAGCTTGTGTATGTTGTGCTGAGAT
>DGHP01000095.1 GCA_002392705.1 Lachnospiraceae bacterium UBA3845
GAGAAGAGAGGGATCACGGATCCCTCTCTTCTTCTAACAGGTGAAGATTTGCAATAGGAGAATAATCTTCTATTTCGTTGCCGGTCAGGTACAGGTATTGAAGGGAACGCAGACCGGCCAGAGCCGAAATATCCGTGATGCGGTTGTCCTTAAGAGACAGCGTCCTCAGAGCAGTAAGCCCCTTAAGACCATCCAGGCCACCTTCGATTCCGGCATGATCCAGTCCCAGATAGACCAACCTCGTGAGGCCCGAGAAAGCGTTCAGGCTGCCGACCGGGTTATGACCCGCGTCGATATAAGCCAGCATGGACAGTCCGCTGATCGCTGACAGATCCTGAAGACCGCAGTTCATCACATCCAGCCAGACCAGGTCCGTGAGGCCCGACAGAGCCGAGAGGTCCTGTACGGGATTATTCTGAAGATCCAGTTCCTGAAGAGCTGTCAGCGTTTCCAGGCCTTCCAAAGACGAGATCCGATTATCTCCCAGATAGAGCTTCTCAAGAGCCTGCAGCGCAGACAGAGCAGAGATTTCTTCCAATTGGTTGTCGCTCAGGTAAAGCGCCTTCATAGCTGTATGACTTTTCAGGAAGGAACAGTCTGTAAGTCCCAGGCCACAGAGATCAAGCACCTGCAGATCCGTCAGGGAGTCAAGTACTGCCAGCTGATCCGCGCTGATCGGATTGTCACCCAGGCGCAGTTCCTGCAGCTTCTTCAGATCCTGCAGAGGGGCCGTCTTATCGATCCGGTTGAAACCGGCATCCAGTGCGGCCAGTTCCGTCAGTTCTGCCAGGGCATCGAGATCCGAAATCTGATTGCCGCTTACGGACAGGACCCGCAGGGACGTGAGGGAGGAGAGAGGCGTCAGATCCATGATCTCATTGTCGTCCAGCGTCAGATACTGCAGGTTCCTCAGTTCGGAAAGCGTTTCAATGTTTGTGATTCCAAAGCCGGAAAGGTCCAGCGAGGTCTCGTCCCAAAGGTCACTGAGCCGGATTTCGGAGGCCTCTATATGCAGGGTCCTCCTGACAGCTGTTTCCAGCGCTTCATCCTGCCAGATCAGAATGTGATCTTCCGCGCCGGCCTCCTCCATGGAGAGTGATTCGTGATGTGAAGCGGCCGTTTCCTGCAGAGCAGAGCTTCTGTCTTTTGACAACTCCGAATATCCGGCAATTCCTAAGAGGCTAAGAACGGCCGCGATCCCAATCACTGCCCAAAGCCGATGTTTTTTGCCGGTTTCTTCCCGGCTGACGGCGGGAACTTCACCGGGGAACAGAATACTCCGGATCTCGTCGATCGATCCATAGCGGTCCAGAGGGCTCCTGGAGACGCATCGCTCTGCAATCTCTGCGATCCCGGCGTCCTGAATGAGAGAATAGACGGACTCCTCTTCTCTCTCAAAAGGGGACAGCCCCGTATAGAGAAACCGCAGGATCTGGCCGAAGGAATAGATGTCCGCGCGCTTATCCAGCGTTTTTTCCGCAAAGATCTCCGGCGCTGAATAGCCGGGCGTTGCAGCGGGAATCGTCTGCCGTTCCCCCATCCTGCCGGAAATGCCGAAATCGATCAGATGCGGCATGCCTTCCCCGTCAATAAGGATATTGTCCGGAGAGAGATCCGCGAGGACAAGTCCGACCGCGTCACTGTGCAGATAAGACAGGGCATTGCAGAGTTCACGGAGAATACAGCGCCGTTCTTCCTCTGTCAGAGACCGCCCCTCCGGATATTGGTCCAGAGGAACGCCCTCTATATAATCCATGACAATATAGAAAGTGTCGTTCTCGGAGAAACCGTCATAGACCTGCGGAACAGCTCTGTGATGAATACGGGACAGAGTATCGCACTCCTGACGGATCAGGGCTTCCGAGTAAGTCCCCGGCTTCAGTTCCTTGATGGCCAGCCGTTTACCTGTCCGTTTTTGTACAGCCTGATAGACACGGCTCATGCCCCCTTCCCCTGTCAGAGCACCGATCGTATAGACGCCGCCCAACAGGGAGTCGCCTTCCCTTACCCGCAGCATCTCAAAGGAGGGGATGCGCAGAGAGGGGTCAAGCATTTCCAGACAGATCAGGGCGTCTGCCATGGACAGCAGGGCCTTCCTCGTTTCATCATAGTCCAGCTCCATGTGTCTCAGGATAATGGTCCTGTTGCCATGCGTCGTTTCATTTCTAAGAAGACGTGTATCATAAAGGAGTTCATCGGAAAGGGGATAGCCGATCGAGCGCAGCGTACGGACCCTGCGATTAAACGTGGTCGGCATGCTGAAGGTCACAGAATCTTTATCCGGGCTGTCCCCGGCCGGATCACCATTCTGCAGCGCAAATGTATAAACAGGGGTCCGTCCGATCATATCGATCGCGATGATACTGTGCGATCTGCGAAAGTCCTCAATGCAGATGTCCATGACAACGTCGAGCATGTTGAATACTTCACCCATACATGCCCGGTTGCGCTGATAGTCATTATCCCGGCTCATATTGCCGTATTGATCAAGCCATTTGGCTTCGATATTCTTTTTGCTGCGATAATAAAGCTTGGCCTCATCCCGATAGTTTGGCCGTTGGATGTCTGTTGGCGCTGACATGTGTGGCTCCTTTAGTCGGCGGGTAAATTATCGTGGTCCTGCCACATTTACATCAGTTTATCACGGACCCGCGAAGAAGGAAATCGATCACACAACACGAACGATCTCACCTGCCGGGACCGGAATGCTTTTCAGATCGCTGATATTCACATGAATCTCCCGGTTTCCTGTGTTTTCAACAAAAGCCCGGCTGAAGCCGTTTTCATAAGGATAACAGCAGCGGGGGCTGCTGCTGTTGGCGAGGCGCACTTTCATTGAGGTATTCTGTGAAAGCGCAATGCTGTTCATGTATCCCTGCTTGATGTAAGGAAGATCATCGATTGTTATGCTGCCTTTTTCATAAACCACAACCCGTTTTAAATAAGGAAGATCGCAGCCCTCCCAGCAGAACATTACGCATGAATCTGCAGGACTCATGCCGCCTTTTTCAAGCAGATCAGACGTCATAATGCTTCTGTACCGAACCGCTTCATTTTCCATCGTGTTCCATACGGCCTCTTCCAGATCTTCAATGTCAACACCGGACCGGCTTCTGACTGCTCCAAGAAGAGAGAGGGAATTGCCGGAAATCACGTGTTCTTTAAGCGGGCAGCGGTAAACGCTGTTTGTTGTGTACAGAATAACG
>DGHP01000030.1 GCA_002392705.1 Lachnospiraceae bacterium UBA3845
ACGATACGAACAGGCTTCTGGGCGTCATCACCGCCCAGAGCCTGATCGAGACAGTGGACGACGAGATGAGCGAAGACTATGCCCGGCTCGCCGGTCTGACCGCGGAGGAGGATCTCAACGAGACGCTCCCGGAAAGCATGAAAAAGCGCATGCCCTGGCTGCTGATCCTGCTCGGTCTCGGTATCGTAGTGTCCACAGTGGTAGGCGCCTTCGAGAAAGTCGTTGCCCAGCTGACGCTGATCATGGCCTTCCAGTCCCTGATTCTGGATATGGCAGGAAATGTCGGCACGCAGTCCCTCGCGGTGACGATCCGCGTCCTAATGGATGAAAATCTCACACTCTCCCAGAAGGGCCGTCTGGTCTGGAAGGAGATGCGCGTGGGTTTCTGCAACGGACTGATCCTCGGCGGAATCTCTTTCCTGCTGGTCGGACTCTACATTCTGCTGTTCAAGAAGCAGACGCCGCTGTTCTCATTTGCGGTATCCGGCTGTATCGGCGCTGCCCTGGTGCTGGCCATGCTCATCTCCAGCGCGGTGGGAACCCTGATCCCCCTCTTTTTCCAGAAAATCAAGGTGGATCCGGCCGTCGCCTCCGGGCCGCTGATCACGACGGTTAATGACCTTGTCGCCGTGGTCGCCTACTATGGGCTGAGCTGGCTGCTGCTGATCAATCTGATGCATTTCGGATCTTAGGGTAACGCTGATTTATTCTGACTGACAACTTTTGATGCCGTATAAACAACGTTTCCCTATATAATCTTTGAGCGCGTAATGCGCTGATTTATTCTGAATGGGAGCCGTTTTCGGGCTTTACCGCATAATAAGCGGGAGCGTATGACGATTGGACGTCAGGCGCTCCCGCCTTTTCTTCCGGCATATTCTGTTTTCTGTCACTGCAGTTTCCAGACAGCTATGCTGTCTCTTTTCTTTGCAGTCAGTTCACCGGACATATTCAGATACCCTTCCGCTGCCTTCTCAGCCGATTACAGCTCCGCCCGAGAAAGACTCCAGAAAGCGGACGGACCGCTCAGACTGGGGATTCCGGAAGAAATCCTCCGCGGAAGCTTCCTCCAGCACGGTTCCGTCCTCCATAAAGATCACCCTGTCAGACACGTTTCTCGCAAACTGCATCTCATGCGTCACGACCACCATGGTGGTCCCCTCGTCCGCGAGCTTCTTCATGACGGAAAGAACCTCCGTCGTAAGCTCCGGGTCCAGCGCGGAAGTCGGCTCGTCGAAGAAAACGACGCTCGGATCCGCGGCAATGGCCCGGGCGATGGATACCCGCTGCTGCTGTCCGCCCGACAGCTGCGAAGGATAGAAGGAGATCTTGTCCTCAAGGCCGACCCTTTTAAGCGCGTCCGCCGCGATCTCTTCCGCCTGCTTCTGCGGAACCTTCCGCACAATCGTCAGACCCGCGGTCACATTTCCGAGCGCCGTCTTGTTGGCAAAGAGATTGTAATTCTGAAAGACGAAGCCGGTCTTCTTCCGGTACTCCCGGATCTCGGCTTTACGGATCGTTCTCACATCATAGGCCTTATCGTCCAGAACCAGATTCCCCTCATCCGCCATCTCAAGGAAATTCATGCAGCGCAGAAGAGTTGTCTTTCCCGAACCGCTGGGACCCACGATCGACACCACATCCCCCGTCCGGACCGTGAGGCTGATCCCTTTCAGCACCTCATTGCTTCCGAAGTGTTTTTTAATGTTAGTTGCCTGCAGCATACCTCTCACCCGGTCCTTTCCAGCTTCTTCTCTATCTTCCTCTGCGCAAAAGTCAGGATCGTGCAGATGATCATATAGATCAGCCCGGCTTCGCAGTAAAGCCAGAAATAATCGTAGGTCCTGGCCGCGATCCTCTGCGCTGTCGCCAGGATCTCCACAATCGCCACACTGTAGGCCAGGGAAGTATCCTTCACCAGCCCGATCAGGGAGTTGGACAGCGGCGGGAAGGCCGTACGGAAAGCCTGCGGGAGCACGATATGCCACATGGCCTGCAGATAATTCATTCCCACGCAGTACGCGGCCTCCATCTGTCCCGAAGACACGGACAGAATCGCCGCCCGGATGGTCTCGGAGCAGTAGGCCCCCACGCTCAGCGTAAAGACCAGAATCGCGCTGGGAAATGCGTCAAGCTTGATCCCAACGTTCGGCAGGCCGTAGTAAACCACAAACAGCTGGACAATCATGGGCGTTGTCCGGATAATCCAGACATAGCATCTCGCGATCTGATTCAGCAGGGGAATCCGGGCAATCTCGATCAGGGCCACCGTCAGGGCCACGATAAGACCCAGGGAAAAAGAAATCGCGGTCAGAGGGATGGTAACCCGGATTCCGGGGATCAGAAGTTTGATAAAGGAGTCTGACAGTTCCTGTAGTATTCTCTCGTTCACATTCCCTCCGGCTTAATTGCTCTGTATGATACAGCGGGGAGTTTCTCCCCGCTGCTTCCTGTACCAATGTTAGATTCTTTCGTTTCTTTTCCGCGGAAAGCCTTATCGGCTGTCTTTTTTATTCCTCTGTTACATCCACGGAGAAATACTTCTCGGACACCTCTGACAGCTCTCCGGACTCTCTCGCGCACTCCAGGGCGGCGTTGACGGCTTCCGTAAGCTTCTCATTTCCTTTAACCATGGGGATATAAGATACGGAAACCGCGTCATCACTCAGAGCCGCGATCTTCACATTTTCATCCGGATGCTTGCTCATATAGTCAGCAAAAGCGGTCTCGGCATTCAGGGTCGCGTCCGCTCTCTCGAACAGAACCTCTGAGATGGACTGCGCCATGGCGTTGACCGGATCCAGATTGGCCCCGTAGGAAAGGGCCCTCTCTCCCCAGAGGCTGGTGGACTCATTGGCCACCGTTTTTCCCTCAAGGTCATCGAAGCTGCTGATGGAATCATCGTCAGCCCTGGTCAGAATCGCGGCCTTCACAAAAGCATAGGGCTCTGAAAAATCATATTTCTCCGCGCGTTCTTCGTTATAGCCCACCTCATTGACGATGAGGTCGATCTGTCCGGCATCCAGCGCCGCGAAGATGGAAGCCCATTCTGTCTCCATATATTTAATGTCTACACCGAGATACTTTGCGACCAGAGCCGCAACCTCCACATCAAAGCCGACCAGCTCGTCGTCCTCATTATGATAGGTATTCGGCGCATAGGTCCCTTCCGTTCCGACAATGAGGTAACCTCTCTCGAGAATCTCATGAAGAAGATCCGTCTCCGGGATCTCCCCGAGCGTCTCCACCACATTCTTTACCTCCGCTTCCGTTTCTGTCTCTTCCGAAGCATAAACCGGAACGCTGATCAGGGCGGCCGCAGCTGCCAGTATCATTGCCTTTCCGATCATCTGATTTCTCATTCTGCCGAATCCTCCTTTTCTTTTAACGCCTTCTCATCCGGCATCCACTGTACACCACATTACTCAAAAATACTCAGTATCCGAACATTTGTCAACAGATTTTCCCCAATCTCCCGGATTCCGAAATAATTATTCCCTTCCTTTACATTCCATTCTGTAATGTTTATACTTTTTATACAGATTGTTCCGGTTCACCGCCGGACAGCCTCCGGAACAGAGCACTGAAAACGCGCTGCGGAAGCTGCCGCTCTGCAGCCCTCAGCCACGGCGAGATTTCATTTTTCAGAAAGAAAGGAATTCCTATGGATAATTATCTGGGACAGGGCACCTTCCGATTAGGCTTCGGCCTCATGCGCCTTCCGAAGAATCCCGACGGCTCCATCGACGTCCCTCAGGTATGTCAGATGGCCGACCGGTTCCTCGAGGCCGG
>DGHP01000172.1 GCA_002392705.1 Lachnospiraceae bacterium UBA3845
CGTAATCCATATGTGTATTCCTTTCCATACTGCCGGTAAGCTTAAAAGCTAGCGGCTGCAGTTTTCATGCGATAGGTTTAATTATTATACCATTTTTCATGCGATAATTATACAGCGCCCACTTTGCGTACATTATATGAAAGCCGCCATTCCCAAAGACTTCGACAGTCGGAACAGCGGCTATGACGTATATATACTCTTTACAGAGCTCTGCGGAAACGGAATGAGGATCTGCAGCCGGAACCACCCTTCCTTCTCATCAATATACATGGAGCCGTCGTGACTTTCTGCAATGTTCTCCATGCTGCACAGCCCATATCCATGATTCTCCCGATCTTCCTTGGTCGTCTCCGGAAGCCCCGTATCCGGAGATATCTGCCGGGTCGTCCCGTCAAATCGATTTTCTTCCAAAAGACGCAGGAAATTCCGACGCCGCTCGATATACAGTCGGATCTGCCGCTGACCCGGGTCTGGAAGATCGCGGACCGCTTCGATGGCGTTGTCCAATGCATTTCCCAGAAGGGAGCAGATCTCCACCGTGGATAGAAAGTCCATAGCGGTCCCGTCGGCAATCACATGCAGCGTGATACTCAGCTTTTCGCACAAAAGGCTTTTTTCCATGAGGATAGTATCTACGACCTGATTGCCGGTTCGATTCTGGTGCTCATAGGTCCGGATCTCCTCTTCCATCTCATCAAGCATCGATAGCTTCTCTTCCTCTGTAATACCGCTCTTCAAGTAGGCAATCTGATGCTTCAGATCATGATATTTCCGGTTCACCAGGTCAATAGTATCCTTGGAAATCTGATAGTGCAGGAGCTGCTCATCAAGTACTTTCTGAAGATTCGCAGCCTCGGCGCGGGAATGATGATCCTGAAGGACCATGTGGTAACCAAAGAGAAGAGCAACGCCTCCCAGGTCCGCCAGCGTACGTATGGTAAACATCTCCATGGTGAAATGACTGCTGAATGGCGTATTTTTCAGGACATAGCTGACATTGCTCAGTGAATACGTCGCCAGCGCAATCATCAGCGCGGTCCGAAATTCCCGGTCGGTAATAATCAGAGATCTTTCTCTGCTTCCATACCTTTGTTCAAGAACCAGGAAAATATAAAATGTAACGGAGTGTACGACCACGAGGAGAGTCACGTTGAACCACATCCGAAGAGGGATTCCAAGGGCGGTAAGTCCATAGTAGAACAGCTGCCATTCAAGTGAGGCGGCGAACTCTCCAAACATAAACGCCCGGACAGTGTAATAGCCGCAGCGTACCCGGTCTATATCACAGCAGCTGCGGATCATCGCATAGGTCAAAAGGATTTCGATGGCAACGCACAGGGGGAACAGATGTTGCGGAATCCGGTATGTAAAGAACATAAAAATAAACTGGACCGCCCAGACAAGGGCAAAGACCACGTACCTGAAGCGCGACTGCCTTTGCCTGTTCATATTAATGAACAGCAGTGCGCCAAGGCCGTAAGCCAGAGAATAGTAAATGCCCGGTGTCTCGGTCAGATCCAGTTTCGGTATCTGCATCTCTTTCCTTTCGTTCTTTCCTGACAACAGGGAATTCCCAGTTGTCTATAAAAGCTCCCGCGTCACAACCCAGTGTACCGTTCCGGCCATATGAAGTGCCCGCCGATGCATTGTCAATAGCCGCCAATGCCGGGGAACATCCTCAATATTACCTGCACATATATTGGTTCAGCGCATCCATGAAAGCTTTCTTTCGATTATTTCCCAGCCTGATTCGGTCGCTGCCCATGCAGACATCGAGACCGTCCACGCCGTCAACATATTCCATGTTGATCAGTATCCCCTTGTTGCAGCGGAAGAAGCCCTCCGGTGTCAATCTCTGCTCCGCTTCCCGGAACGTCCCGCGGATTTCAATATCGCCCTCCAGGGTGTGATAGGTGAGGTCGTGATCTCTCACCTCCACATAGCGGATGCTGCGGATTCTGACTTTCTGTCGTCCTCCCCTGGTGTTCAGCATCAGGAACTGGTCTTTCCGCGTTCTCCTGTGCAGCAGCGCCCTCTTCATTGTCTCTGCAAATGAAGCATAGTCCACCGGCTTGACAAGATAATCAAGCGCTCCCACACGGTAACCGCGAATCGCGTACTGCGTCGAATTGGTGACAAAAATGATTCCCACATCCGCATCCCGCTTTCGTATTTCCTCAGCAGCGCTCATACCGCTGAGCAGCGGAAGTTCTATATCCATCAGCAGGAAATCATAGTCTGCCCTGTAATTCTCGACAATCTCATCGCCGTCCCTGTATTCAACGATCTCAAAGCGGCAGGCATTTTCCTCTTCAAAACGCCTGAGAAGATCTTTTATATGTGCAAGGCTACGCCTGTCATCTTCAATAACCGCAACCCGAATCACCAGTGCCTCCCTTCCGTACATAAATCATTGTAACTCAATATCCGACTATCCCGCAATCCGAATAATCGGTTTTTATAATGTCAATTCAAGTCTCATTCGCAAGTTTGGCGCGGGATCCGGGTCAGCGCCAGCTGACATCTTTCGAGCCGAATCCCTGCGCCGATAATTATTCGTTCTTATTCCCAAAAGCCGCGGCGGCAGCCTCCTGACGTGCCTTGATAATGGCCTTATCCTCCTCAAGATGCTTTTCGACATCCATTCGAATAAGCAAAATGATCGAAAGCGCGAAACCGATCATATCCATGCACAGATAGGCGATGACCATACCGGTCTCCGTGGATGCCGCCTGTCTGGTCAGAGTCGCGTCATAGCCCAGGGCGCCGAGGAAAATGTTCACGATACCCATGGACAGGACCGCAAGGCCGACCATCGTAGCTCCGTAGATCGACATGGTAAAGCCGTCACTGCGGAAACCGTTCTTCGCTTCCAGGTGGTCCAGAACATCAGAAAGCAGCGCGACCATGACGTACTGGGCCGGTATAATACCAATCGCCTTGAGGACGACACCCGCGCAGACGGTCACAAAACCATGAACGTTGATAAAAGCGACAAGACCGCCCGCCAGGGACAGAATAAGTCCCAGGACAATAGCCCTCTTTTTCCCGAGTTTGCTGGCTAACGGCCAGGCAATCAGCATACCCACAGCGGAGGGCAGGCCGCCGATCAGTCCCAGCGTGGACATCAGCGCACCGGAAGTCCCCTCCGGATTGGATGAGGCGATGACACTGTCGAACATCCAACGGACATAGAAACTCATGGAAGTGTTCTTAACGAGCTGCCCCATCTGGAAGAAAAGGATGAACAGCACGACCATCCACCAGTATTTTTCAGCCGTACAGGCTTTTATATGCGTGGACATCGGAAGCTTCTCCTCCTGCGCGGGAAGACCGAGAGTCTCCTCCGTGATGCGCTCGCGGGTAAAGAAGTACTCCAAAAGAATGCCGAGCATGGTCAGTACGGCCAGAGCAATCCCGAGCACCCTCCAGTTCGCATAGGAAGCCACCCGGTCGATGGTGCCGTCAGCTCCGGTCACGAACATAAACGGCTGAAGCAGAACCGGCACAAGGATACTGGCACCGACGCCGGCCGCCGCCACCATAGAGGCGTTGGAAAGCGTCGCCAGAAGGCCTCTCTGGTTCCCGTTCCGTGTGGACAGGGCGACCATGGAACTGTGGGCTGTGTAGTAGCAGGGATATCCGATGGAATAAAAGAGGTTAAAGGATACGGCGATCCAGATCATTTTCATCAGATAGTTTGTTGCCTGCGGATTGTCTCCGCCGGGGGTAAGGAACAGCAGAATGATTGCCACTGCCATCACCGGCGCGGAGAGCAGCAGGTAAGGTCTGGCCTTTCCTGCGGGCGTCCGGGTGTTGTCGATCAGCTGTCCGACAAAGAGATTTCCTGCCACCACGACGATCGCCGAAATGATCGGCAGCATCATGGAAAATACGCCGAACTGGCTGTCGGTCAGGCCAATGACGTCCGCGTAATACCTGGTCAGATAGGCGCTGAAAATCGAATTGGCCAGCATCGCGCACAGCGGCGCGACCAGGTACCCGATCAGCATTTCCGGGATCTTCACGTCATCGGAAGTAATTTTTGTCTTCAGAATCGGATTATTGAATAGTTTTTCCATCTGTCAGCTCCTTCTTACTAACGGGGAGGCAGGGGACATTTCTCTGTCTCCCTGTCCTTTCATTACAAGTGTTCCTTCATAAAAGCATCCAGCCTGTCCAACACCTCCTCCGCGTACAGCGGATCCGATGCATGTCCCATTCCCGGAACGAGTTCATAGGACACTTTGTCTGCTCCGAGTTTCTCGGTCAATGTGCGCGCGAGCCGCTCTGAATGCAGATACGGGACGGTGATATCCGCGTCCCCGTGGATGATCCATGCGGACAATCCCGTAAGATCATTCTTTTCTATATAATAATTGGGATCACATTCAGACAGCTCTTCCCGGGTCATGGCAGAAATGTTCTTTCTGTGCCAGTAGGAATCCATGTCTTCAAATCCCTCAAGACTCTTTTTGTCCGCCCAGGAATTGGCAATACTTACCACGATTTCAGGTATTCCAAGCTGTTTCCAATCCTGCTTTGTGCAGTCTTTATCGATGTGCCCGTAATAATCAACCAGCACATCAACCCTGGCAGATATATCCCCATACACATCCTGTCCGATATACTTCACATCCATGAATTCCGTGTCGCCGGTGACGGCGCACATGACTGCCAGATATCCGCCGGCCGACTCGCCAAAGACGGCAATATGCTCTGCGTCATATCCATATTCATCGGCATGTGCCCGCAAAAAGCGGATCGCGGCCTTACAGTCACAGACTCCGCCGGGGAAGGGTTCCTCCTGTGC
>DGHP01000161.1:0-2665 GCA_002392705.1 Lachnospiraceae bacterium UBA3845
CATTACCTGAACTGGTCCGATCTTTTGTCCATCCGGGCGCGCCTGCGGGCTGTGATGCAGCCGGACTCCCACGCGAAAGACGGAAAGTATCTGATACGAAGCCTGTATTTTGACAATCCGGCGGATAAGGCGCTGCGGGAGAAGATCGACGGCGTCAACCTTCGGGAAAAATTCCGCATCCGCTATTATAACGGAGATACTTCCTTTATCCATCTGGAGAAAAAGAGCAAGCATAACAGCCTGGGCACCAAATATGACGCGCTTCTGACAGCAGACGAGGCGCAGAAGATCGTGGACGGTGATACCGGATGGATGCTTTCATCCGGCAGGCCTCTGGTTCAGGAGCTTTACGTAAAAATGAACTATCAGGGGCTCCGGCCGAAGACCATCGTGGACTACACCAGAGAGCCCTTTATCTATGGACCGGGAAATGTGCGCGTCACATTTGACTATGACATACGCACCGGACTGTCCTGTACGGATTTTCTGAATCCGGATGCGGTTACCATACCGGCAGGGGACCGGGTGATTCTCATGGAAGTGAAGTGGGACGCCTATCTTCCCGCAGTGATCCGGGACATCGTGCAGACGCAGGGCAGACGTTCAACGGCTTTTTCAAAATACGCGATATGCCGGATCTATGACTGAAGCCGGAAGCATCTTTTCAGCGGAATCGCTGCATACGGAAGACATACCCGCAGAGGCTGCCGCAGGAAGCGGCAGCCGGATCCGGAACAGTATAAAGGCAGGAATTACACAGAGAAGACAAATATTCATGATCAGAAAATCAGGAGGTTATTATGAGCTTTTCAGATATTTTTAAATCAGGTTTTTTGGAAAATGTTACGGCAGTGAGCATCTTCGATATGGCACTGGCGCTGACACTTTCTTTTGCGCTCGGCCTGTTCATTTTCTTTATCTATAAAAAGACCTACGCCGGCGTGATGTATTCGTCCAGCTTCGGCGTTACCCTCGTTGCCATGTCCATGATCACGACCCTCGTCATCCTCGCGGTGACCTCCAACGTGGTGCTGTCCCTTGGTATGGTCGGTGCTCTTTCCATCGTACGTTTCAGGGCAGCCATCAAGGAACCGCTGGATATCGCCTTTCTTTTCTGGGCGATTGCGGTCGGCATCGTGCTGGCAGCCGGCATGATCCCGCTCGCCGTCTTCGGCAGTGTGATCATCGGTCTGATCATTCTGATCTTTGCCAACCGCAAGACACATACAAATCCTTATATCGTCGTTCTGCAGTGCAGCGGATATGAAGCCGAGCAGGGGGCGGTCGCGTACCTGAAGGAGCATACGCAGCGGTGCGTCACAAAGAGCAAGACAGCCCAGAAGGGACTGGTGGAACTCAATCTGGATGTGAGACTGAAGGAGGATAATACGGATTTCATCAATGAGTTGAGTGATTTCCCCGGTGTGCAGAGTGTTGTCCTTGTCAGCTATAATGGGGAATATATGGGATAAACACATGAGATAAATACATGAGAAAAGAGTAGAAATACCCGGAGAACCCGGAGAAAGGAAACTCCAATCACCATAAGTGAAGATTGGATTATACGTGACGAAGATGTCAACAAGCAGATATTTTGACCGGATCTGTGCAGTTGTCCTGACCATCACGCTGCTTGTGACGGTCCTGTTCATGAACGGACAGGCGATCGGAATCGAGCTGATAGTGGATGCGGACAGCGAAGCGCATTCGGACAGCGAATATTTTACAGAGAATGACCAGCTCTCCGACTGGGACAGTACATCGGCAACCCTGATTTCACTTGAGGGAGACAGCATCTCGATCAGAGGAAACAATGCCTATGAATATAACGGTAATGTTGTGATCTCCGGGTCAGGGAAATATGTAATTACGGGAACACTTGACGATGGCTGCATTACCGTGGATGCGAACGCCAACTCCAAGGTCTGGATCCTGCTGAACGGCGTCGATATCTCCTGCAGCGATGACGCCTGCCTGCGCGTGGATGAGGCGGACAAGGTGTTTATGACCCTGGCGGAAGGGACGGAGAACATCCTGACCGGAGGAGATGAACTTTCAGATGAAGCGCTCGAAGACGGGACTTACGGTGTGATATTCGCCCATGATGACCTGACAATCAACGGAAGCGGCTCCCTTCAGATTCATGCCGGATATAAACATGGCATCAAGGCGAATGATGATCTTGTCATCACGGGCGGGACGATCACGATCGACGCGCCCGTGGACGGGATCCATGTCAATGACAGTTTCCGCATCAAAGACGCCTCTCTCAGCATAACAGCGGGAGATGACGGCATCCTCACAGAAAATGAGGACAGCTATTTCTATCAGGAGAGCGGAGACATCTCCATCAACGCGGAGGGCGACGGAATCCACAGTAACGGGGATCTGATCATTGCCGGCGGCAGCATCACGATGGATGCGGGAGATGACGGGATCCATGCGGAAGGGAATATCGAGATAGAAGACGGCGTGATTTTGCTCAGCAGCTGCTATGAAGGCATTGAGGCTGCGACGATCACGGTATCCGGAGGCGATATCACCATCTATCCTACGGATGACGGCTTTAACGCCAGCAGCGGCAGCAGCTCGGAGGGCGGCATGTTCGGAATGGGCGGAGGAAATCCCCCGAACATGAGAGGCGGAATGCAGCGGCCGGAAGGAG
>DGHP01000161.1:2760-27447 GCA_002392705.1 Lachnospiraceae bacterium UBA3845
AGGAGAAGAGTTCTCGTCGGAGGGCAGAATGCAGCCGCCGGAGGGAATGGAGTTTTCCTCAGAGGGCGGAATGCAGCCGCCGGAGGGAATGGAGTTCCCGTCAGAGGACGGAATGCAGCCGCCGGAAGGAATGGAACTTCCGGAAGACGGAAACGGGCAGCAGGAGACCGGAGAATCCGAAAGTGCCGAAGATATGCAGGAAGATGTGGAGAATTACATCCGCATCAGCGGCGGGACGATCACGATCATCAACGAAAACGGAAACGATGCGGACGGACTCGACTCCAACGGGGACATTTATATTAGCGGAGGCGATATCCGGATCAGTCTGGCTGATAACGGTACAAACAGCGCGATCGATGCAGGGACTGAGAGCGGAGGAGTCGCTGAGATCAGCGGCGGAACGATCATTGCCTGCGGAAGCAGCTCCATGGCGGAAGCCTTTGATTCCAGTTCGACCCAGTGCTCTGTCCTGTACAACATTTCATCCGGAATGGAAGCGGGAACCCGCCTGGCTGTGGAAAATGAAGAAGGGGAGGAGATCCTTTCCTGGGAAGTTCCCTGCAGTTTCTCATCGGCTGTAATAAGCAGCCCGGCCATGGAGGTCGGAGGAAGCTATATCATTATCGCGGATGAGAACGAGGAAACGATCACGCTGGAAGAAGTGTCAGCCTCCTTTGGTGACGCGCAGAGCACGATGTTTTCAGGCAATATGAACCGGGGCGGCATGCGCAGAAGAGAGAGGGACGACAGGACAGAACAGACAGAACAGACAGAACAGACAGAACAGGAATCCGGACAATCCTGACAAGAGGAACTCGTTGTGATAGTATGATAGCTGTCAACAGGATGCTGCGAGGGGCAAAAGGAATTTTGCCCCTCGTCATGGTACGGAAAAAACGTTCTCACGGGGGTACGGAATGCGGATACTGATCGCGGAAGATGAGATCGCTACGGCAAAGGCGCTGCAGCTGCTGCTGAAAAAGAATAATTATACGGTCGACATTGTTCACAACGGAGACGATGCCTGGGATTATATCAGCACGAACCTTTATGACGCGATCGTACTTGATATTATGATGCCCGGGAAATCCGGAATCGAAGTCCTGAGGCTGCTCAGGAAGAATCAGATCAGGACACCGGTTCTGATGCTGACAGCCAAAGCGGAGCTGGAGGACCGGATCGCCGGGCTGGACGCGGGCGCGGATGACTATCTGCCGAAGCCGTTCGCGGCCGGCGAACTGATTGCAAGGGTTAAAGCCCTGCTGCGCCGCAGCGACCAGTATGTGGATTCCATGCTCCGGATCGGCAATCTGGAGCTTGACGCGTCCCGCTATGAGATGTCTGCGGGCGGGAATACGGTGCGGCTGACCAATAAAGAGTATCAGCTGCTGGAACTGTTTGCGCGCCACCCGGGCGTAGTTTTTTCTTCGGAGCATCTGATGGAAAAAATATGGGGATGGGACTCGGAATCCGAGATCGGCGTGGTATGGACCCATATCGGTTTTGTGAGGAAAAAACTCCGGGGCCTGAACGCGGATGTTGAGATCAAAACGATCCGGGGCGCCGGATATGCGCTGGAGGTGAGGGAATGATCAGGCAGATGCGGCGGCGTATGACAGGGATCGCCATGGCGGCTTTTTCCGCGGTGATCCTGCTGATCGTCATCCTGGTGAACCTGTTTAATTATACAGAGCTTTCAAAACGCGCGGACAGGACGATCCGGTCGATCCATTCCTTTGAGGAGGGCGAGCAGCAGCAGAGAGAGGTCAGGAGACCGCCCGGCGAAGCTTTTGCAGGCCTGCCGGACCGGGAAGAGAATTTCATGACCCGCTTCTTTATTGTCCGCTGTGAGGAAGAAAGTGAAGAGGCGTCCGTCAATATGGATTATATTGCCTCTGTGAATGAGCAGGAAGCAGTCGCCTATGCGGAAGAGGTTCTTAAGGCAGGCAGGGAAAAGGGATATCGGGGGGCATACCGCTACCAGGTATTTACCGGAGACGGGGAAAAAACCGTCATTTTCCTGAATGCCGCCAGAGAGCAGGAACAGATGCGCTCGCTGCTTATCATATCACTTCTGGTGGCGCTGGGAAGCCTGCTGCTGGTTTTCATCCTTGTGTCCGCTTTTTCCGGATACGCCGTGCGCCCCTTTGTACAGAATATGGAGAATCAGAAACGCTTCATTACCGATGCCAGCCATGAACTGAAAACGCCGCTTACATCCATTGCGGCGAGCATAGACATCATCGAACTGGAACACGGGGAAAATGAATGGACAGAGAATATCCATAAACAGACCGGCAGAATGTCGAAGCTGGTCGGGGAGATGGTTGCGCTCTCCCGGCTGGATGAGGCGGGCGCTGTCCTGAATAAAGAGACCTTCTCCCTGACGGACGCTGCCTGGGAGATCGCCGAAACCGTGCAGCCGCAGGTGAAAGCGGCAGGAAAAACGATCAGCATTGACATCCGGGATGACCTCTCCTATACGGGAGACAGGGCCCAGATCCAGAAAATGATGTCTGTTCTTCTGGACAATGCGGTCCGCTATGGGGATGAAAAGGGGAAAATAGAATTTTCTGTTTTCAGGGAGAAGAAACTGCATATCCGGGTATGGAACAGCTGCCATTTTGATTCTCCTCCGGACCTGAAGCGGCTGTTTGACCGTTTCTACCGTCCGGACAGTTCGAGAAATGCGCTGACCGGAGGAACGGGCATCGGCCTGTCCCTCGCGAAAGCAGTAGCGGAAAAGCATGGCGGAACCATTACGGCTAAGTGTCCGGATGCAGACTCTATCGTGTTCGAGGTTGTCCTGTGAGAATTTTGCATCCCCGGGGGAGGCTTGTTCAGACGTATCGCTGCCTGTAAAATGATAGACATCGGTCCCGGAGCTGTTATGGCACGGGCAGTCCGGAAGATTTAAGCAGGAGGAGATACGATGAGGAAGCGTTTGTTTATGGCGGCGCTGCTTGCCGCAGCGATCCCGGTTATGTGCGCGGGAGCTGTGTCTGCGAAGGAGATGGAGATTCCGGAAGCAAGGGCCGGAAGAATGGAAAGAGGAGAACTGGCAGCGGCGATCGGGGAGGAGCCGGAGGAAGGTTTTGACTCTGCGACAGGCGGGCATGGTTCTCTGACAAGGCTGATTTTCTCTACGCTGTTCCGCAGAGACAAAGGCCTGGGCTGGGAAGGCGACCTGGCAACCGGATATGAAGTGTCCGAAGATAAGCTGACATGGACCGTGACGATTCGTGATGACGCGTATTTCACGGACGGAACACCGGTGACGGCCCAGGACGTAGCCTTTACCTATTCTTCGGCGAAAGACTCAGGCGGGGATATCGATCTGACGATGATCGACCATATAGACGTGATCGATGACCATACCGTGGCCTTCACACTGACACGGGTATACTCCCCCTTTATGGAGAGACTCTCTTATCTGGGAATCATCCCGGAGCATGCATACAGTGAGAGCTTTAAAGATTATCCGGTCGGCTCCGGCCCCTATGTTCTTGCCCAGTGGGACAAAGGACAGCAGATTATCTGCACAGCCAATGAGGCATATTATGGGGAGCAGCCGCAGATCCGGCAGCTTACCGTCGTATTTATGGATACGGATACGGCCTTTGCCGCGGTGGAGAGCGGAGCCATCGACGTAGCCCAGATCAACGGGACGCTGGCGCAGAAGGAAGTCGCCGGCGCGCAGGTGATCGATATTCCCAGCATTGAATGCTATGGCGTGTGCTTCCCGATGGTTCCGGCGGAAGGAAAGCGGGCGGAAGACGGCGAGCTTATGGGCAATGACGTGACGAGTGACATCGCGATCCGCAAGGCGATGAATGCTGCCGTGGACAGACAGAGAATCGTGGACGGCGTTCTGGGCGGATACGGCAGTGTATCAACGACCGGTCTGGAGAAGATGCCCTGGCTGAATGAAGACACTGTTCTTAAGGAAGATGAGTATGCGAATCCGGAGCTTGCAAGATCCATCCTGGAAGAAGGCGGCTGGAGCGACTCAGACGGCGACGGCGTGCTGGACAAGGACGGTGTGAAGGCAGAGTTCGATCTTCTCTACACAGACGGAAGATACAGGCAGGAGATGGCTCTGGAGTTTGTCAATGTGGCGAAGGAGCTCGGCATCGTGGTCAATCTGGAGAAGGTCACCTGGGATACGATCCTTCCGAAGATTCACACAAGCGCGGTATTCTACGGATTCGGCTCGGGGGATCCTTCCGAACTGTTCAGCCTTTATTACGGCGGAAATGCCGGCGGCCCGGTGCCGTGGGACAACGGCGGCGTATATGCGAATCCGGAATGCGACGCGCAGATTGATCAGGCGCTGGAGGCAATGGATGAGGAGGAGGCGCTTCCCTACTGGAAGGGCTGCCAGGAATATGCATCCGCCAGGGGAGACGCTCCCTACTGCTGGCTGGTTAATGCAAATCATGTCTTCCTCGCGGCGGACGGTTTCTCCTTCGGGAATCCGGTCATCCAGCCTCACGGAGGCCGTATTTTTGACAACGTGACGGAATGGAATTGGGAATAACAGCATGACTGTAAAGAAAGCTTTTGCCTTTGCGGGAAGAAAAGTTCTGAAATTCTTCCTTCTGATCGCTGCTGTTGAAGTGATCACATTTGCTCTGATGGAAGCGTCTCCCATCGACCCGGTTACCGCCTATGTCGGGGCGAGTACATCCATCGGAGCGGAGCAGCGGGAGCTGATTGCTGAAAAATGGGGGCTGAACAAGCCCCCTTTTGAGCGTTTCGGCTCCTGGTTCCGGAATATACTGCACGGGGACTGGGGGGATTCCATGATCTACCGCCGTCCGGTGATGCAGGTGATCGGTCAGAAGTTTGCATCGTCGCTGCTGCTGATGGCAGCTGCATGGATCCTCTCCGGACTTCTCGGCTTTTTTCTGGGGGTCATTGCCGGGATGAGGGAGAATTCCCTGGCGGACAGACTGATCAGTGCCTGGTGCCATGTCCTGATTTCGACCCCTTCATTCTGGCTGGGAATATTCCTGATCATTGTGTTCTCTGTCCGGCTGCATCTGCTTCCGGCGGGACTGAGTGTACCGATCGGCGTGCTGCAGGAGGACGTCAGCTTTGCCGACCGGCTGACCCATCTGATCCTGCCCGTGCTGACGCTGACGCTCAGCGGCATCGCGGGTATCTGTCTCCACACAAGGGAGAAAACGATCGGGATTCTGCAGTCGGACTATGTCCTCTATGCGATGGCGCGCGGTGAAAGCAGAAAGAGCATACTGCACAATCATGTATACCGGAATGTGCTGCTGCCGGCGGTGACGCTGCAGTTTCTCTCCTTTAGTGAACTGTTCGGAGGAGCGGTATTCGTGGAGCAGGTCTTCTCATATCCCGGACTGGGCTATACGACCGTTCAGGCCGGGCTGCGGGGCGACATGCCTCTTCTGATGGGAATCACGGTCATCAGCGCGGTATTTGTCTTTGCGGGCAATCTGACCGCGGATCTGCTGTACCTTCTGATTGATCCGAGAATCAGGGAAGGAGGGCAGAGGGGATGAGCAGTGAATTAAAGACAGAGAAGGACTTCAAAAAAGCTCCGGGAAGGCTGAGACCGGTCAGAGGGACCAGGGAACAGGCCATCCTTCATATTTCGCTTTTTCTCCTGATTCTGGCCGGAATCATGATCGCGGGGAGCCGCATACCCTCCGGATCCATCTATGTGGACCTGGAGCAGATCAGTCAGCCGCCCTCACTGAAACATCTTTTCGGGACGGACTGGGTGGGACGCGATATGCTCACACGCACGATGAAGGGACTGAGCCTGAGCATCTGGGTGGGGATCATCTGTTCTCTGGCAAGCACCCTGACAGCCGCACTTTTCGGCATACTTGCCCCCACGCTGGGCGGCAGGGCGGACGCCCTCGTATCCTGGCTGGTGGATCTTACTCTTTCCGTGCCGCATACGATCCTGATCATCCTGATATCCATTGCCTGCGGCGGCGGATTCAGGGGGATCGTGGCAGGGGTTGCGGCCACCCACTGGACTTCCCTTACCAGGGTCATACGTGCAGAGGTGCTGCGCATCAACACATCGGAATATGTGCGTGCCTCCAGGCAGTTCGGCAAAAGCCGGCGCTACATCGCCCGGAATCATCTGCTGCCGCATGTGATTCCGCAGATGGTGGTGGGAACCGTTCTGGTATTCCCGCATGCGATCCTGCACGAGGCCTCCATCACCTTCCTCGGATTCGGGCTGCCGCCTCATGAGCCGGCGATCGGAGTCATACTGTCGGAGTCGATGAAATACCTGACAAGCGGGCAGTGGTGGCTGGCTTTCTTCCCGGGCTTGTGCCTGATTATGGTGTCCGTTATGGTTTCCGCGCTGGGCAGGAGCCTGGAACGAATCCTGAATCCGGCGACTGCCTACAAAAAATAGGAGGGGATGCAGATGAATGAAATGCCTGTGTTTCAGGTCAGAGATTTTGGCGTCTCCTTCTCCCAGTACGAAAATGGAGTTACGCGCAGAGAACTGCATGTGATTACGAATCTGGATATCGAATTATATGAGGGGAAGATTCTGGCTGTCGTCGGATCCAGCGGCTCCGGAAAGAGTCTGCTTGCCCACGCGATTCTCGGTATCCTGCCGGATAATGCCGTCGTCTATGGAAGGATGGAATACCGGGGCAGCCGGATCGGTGCGGAACAGATCCGTGCACTTCGCGGCAGAAAGATCGGCCTGATTCCGCAGTCGGTGAATTACCTGGATCCGCTGGAAAAAGTCGGACATCAGATTGAGCGGTCCGTGCGCGGCGGGAAGAAGAAAGAGAAGAAGAAGAAAGTACTGGAGATGATGGAAAGATACGGCCTTGAAGCCGGCGTTTACGACTATTACCCCCATCAGCTCTCCGGAGGGATGGCCAGAAAGGTGCTTCTGTCCATCGCGCTGCTCTCGGACTGCGATATCCTGATCGCGGATGAACCCACGCCCGGACTCGATGAGGGCTCCCTGAGGGAAGTACTGAAGGATTTCCGCCAGGCTGCGGACGAGGGGAAGGCCCTTCTGATGATTACCCATGACATACAGGCTGCATGTGCCGTGGCTGACCGCATCGCCGTGTTCTACGCGGGAAGTACCCTGGAGACGGCGGATGTCTCCGACTTTGGAGGCGACGGAAGCCTGCTTCGCCATCCGTACAGCAGGGCACTGCTCCGGGCGATGCCGGACCGGGAATTCATCCCGGCAGCGGGGAACCAGCCGCTTCCGGGAAATCTGCCGGAAGGATGCCTTTATTATGACAGATGCCCGGAACGCCGCGTGAACTGTAAAGCATTAAGACCCGGGAGCAGGGCACTCAGAGGGGGAAGGGTGAGATGTGATTATGCGACTTGAAGCAAAAGATATCTGTTATGCTTATCAGAAAGGCCGCCCTGTCCTTTCTCATGTGAATTTCGGGATTGAGAGCGGTGAAGCTGTGGGCCTGACCGCTCCCAGCGGATACGGAAAATCCACGCTCGGGAAGATCCTGGCAGGGTATCTGACCCCTCAGAGCGGAACGGTATCGATAGATGGAAAGACCCGGGAGGATACCGGTTATAATCCGGTGCAGCTGATCTTTCAGCATCCGGAAAAAGCGGTCAATCCCAGGTGGAAGATGAAGCGGATTCTGAATGAGGCATGGAATCCGCCGGAGGAGATGATCCGGAGCATGGGGATCGAACAGGACTGGATGAACCGCTGGCCTTCGGAGCTGTCCGGCGGCGAACTGCAGCGCTTCTGCGTGCTGCGGGCCCTGTCGCCCCGGACCCGCTTTCTGATCGCGGATGAGATGACCACCATGCTGGATATGATCACTCAGGCGCAGATATGGAATGAGGTCAGAAAACACGCGGAACGGGAAAATATGGGTATCGTAGTAATCAGCCACGAAAAACACCTGCTGGAGCGGCTCTGCGGGCGGATCGTAAGGCTGGATGGATGAAGTCCCCCGGACTGCTGATTGTCAGCAGCCGGGGGACTTCCCCTGTCCGGTCTTCCGGCGGCCATGACTGCATTCTCATCCCTCTTAAAAAGAAGCCGGCGGGATGTTTACCTCAGAGCGATCGGGAAGTATAATCGAAGAAAAAGAAGCAGCTGATCCTATATTTCCCGAAGAAGGCAGGATCCTGATCGGAGGAGAGGATCCGTCATATGGGAAAGTGACAGATCAGACTAACGGAGGACGACAAATGTACGATGTTGTGATTATCGGCGCAGGTGTGACAGGCTGCGCCATTGCCCGCTTCCTTTCGGCATACCGCGGTTCGTTCTGTGTGCTGGAACGGTCGGAGGATGTCTGCACGGGAACTTCCAAGGCCAATTCGGCGATCATTCACGCCGGCTTTGATGCTGCCCACGGTTCGCTGATGGCAAAGTACAACCTGCTTGGCAGCAGGATGTATCCGGAACTGGCGAAGGAACTTGATTTCGAATATAAGAATAACGGATCGCTGGTGCTGGCCCTTCATGAGGAAGATATCCATAAGCTGGAGGCGCTGATGGAGAACGGGCGGAAGAACGGGGTGGAAAAGCTCGAGATCGTAGGCAGGGAGCGCCTGAAGGAGCTGGAACCCGCTATAGGCCATGTGCCGGTGGCCGCCCTGTATGCGCCGACGGCGGGCATTATCTGTCCCTTCGGGGCGACGATCGCCTTCGCGGAGAACGCCTGCACCAACGGAGTGGAATTCCGCTTTGATACGGAGGTAAAAGGGGTCAGCCCGGCGGAGGATGAGAGCGGGGAAAGATACTGGGTCATCCAGACAGCGCATGGCGTGATTCATTCCAGGGCAGTGGTCAACGCTGCCGGTGTCTATTCAGACATTCTCCACAACATGGTCTCGGCGGATAAGATCCACATCACGCCCAGGAGAGGAGATTATCTTCTTCTCGACCGCAAGACCGGAGGCTATGTAAAGCATACGGTGTTCCAGGTACCCGGCAAATTCGGCAAAGGCGTACTGGTCAGCCCGACGGTTCACGGCAATACGATCATCGGCCCGACGGCTGAGGATATCGATGATAAGGAAGGTGTGGAAACGACCGCGGAAGGCTTTGACGACCTGATGGAAAAGGCAGGCTTCGCCTTTGATGATCTTCCCCTCCGCGAGGTGATCACGAGCTTCGCGGGGCTGCGTGCCCATGAGGCCCGTCACGACTTTATCCTCGGAGAGGTGAAGGATGCCCCGGGCTTCTTTGACTGCGCAGGCATAGAGTCTCCCGGCCTGACCGCCGCGCCGGCGATCGGAAAGGAGATCGCCGGGCAGCTGGCAGATAAGCTCGGGCTCAAAGAGAATCCGGACTTCGTGGGAACGAGAAAAGGCTTCCTGGATGCAAAGAGCCTTCCGCTCGATGAGATCGCGGTGCTGGTGAAGGAAAAACCGGAATACGGACGGATCGTCTGCCGCTGCGAGCAGGTGAGCGAGGGCGCGATCATCGACGCGATCAGGCGGCCTTTGGGCGCCAGGAGTCTGGACGGCGTCAAGAGAAGAGTCAGAGCCGGTATGGGAAGATGCCAGGGAGGCTTCTGTTCTCCCAGGATTATGGATATTCTCGCCCGCGAATGGGGCGTCGATCCTGCTGATATTACAAAGGCCGGAGGCCATTCATCCGTGATTGTCGGCCTGGTCAAGGACAGAGTATAAAGGAGGGACCAATGAATAAGACAGAGTATGACCTGATCGTGATCGGGGGCGGTCCCGCCGGGCTGGCTGCCGCGGTCGGCGCGTATGACGCAGGGGAGAGGAGCATCCTGATCATCGAGAGGGATACCCGGCTTGGCGGTATCCTCAACCAGTGTATCCACAATGGATTCGGCCTGCATACCTTCCAGGAAGAGCTGACAGGACCGGAATACGCGCAGCGCTATGCTGATCTTGTCATTGAGCGGGGGATCGAATACAGGCTTGATACCATGGTCGTTTCCGTGGGGGCCGATGCTGACGGGATCAAAGAGGTTGCGGCTGTCAATGAGACGGAAGGACTTCTGCGGCTCAGGACGAAAGCGCTGATCCTGGCTATGGGCTGCCGGGAGCGCAGCCGCGGTGCCCTCAACATTCCGGGCTTCCGTCCCGCAGGTATTTTTTCGGCAGGCACGGCCCAGCGGCTGGTCAACATAGAAGGATATCTGCCGGGCAGGCGGGTGGTGATCCTCGGATCCGGCGATATCGGACTGATCATGGCCAGGCGCATGACGCTGGAAGGCGCAAAAGTGCTGGTCTGCGCGGAACTTCTGCCGTATTCCGGCGGCCTGAAGAGAAATATCGTCCAGTGCCTGGATGATTTCGGAATCCCGCTCAAGCTGTCCCATACGGTGGTCCGCATCGAAGGCAAGGAGCGCGTGGAAGGCGTTGTCCTGGCAGAAGTAGGGCCGGATCGAAAGCCGATTCCCGGGACAGAGGAACATTACGAGTGCGATACGCTCCTCCTTTCCGTGGGCCTTCTTCCGGAAAATGAGCTTACGGTCGGCCTTAACGCCGAGATGAGCCGTGTCACGGGAGGTCCGGTGGTGAATGAATCTCTGGAAACTTCCGTCTCGGGAGTGTTCGCGGCCGGAAATGTGCTCCATGTTCATGATCTGGTGGATTATGTCAGCGAGGAAGCAAAGCACGCCGGAGAAAGCGCCGCGGCTTATGTGCGTGCCTGCAGGGAGGCGCAGGAAAGCGGCAGGAAAGAAGACGTAAAAAGGATACCGGTCGGCTTCTCGGGCGGCATCCGGTATACGGTGCCCTCCTATGTGGATCCGGGCCGTGTCCGTCAATGGATCAAATTCCGTTTCCGTGTGGGAGATGTGATGACAAACCGCAGAGTCGTGCTCTCGATCGACGGGAAGACCGTTCTTTCCAAAAAACGCCGGGTCATGGCACCGGGCGAGATGGAAGAACTGGTGCTGACAAAAAAACTGCTGGATGCGCACGCTGATATGAAGTCGCTGGAGATTCGGATAGAGGAGGACAATTGATGAATACGGTAAATCTGACCTGTATAGGATGTCCGCTCGGATGCCAGATCGAAGTAATGATGGGGGATGACGGTGAGATCCTCCTGGTTACCGGCAATACCTGCCCGAGAGGCGAGAGTTACGCCAGAAAGGAAGTAACCGCGCCGACGCGGATCGTAACCAGTTCCGTCAGGGTTTACGGCAGCAGAAGCGGGGAGCGGATGGTATCCTTAAAGACCGCGTCCGATATCCCCAAAGACAGGATCATGGATGTGATCAGGGATCTTCGGGGCGTTGCGGTGCCGGCTCCGGTCCGGATCGGTGACGTGCTGCTTAAAGATGTTGCCGGAACCGGGGTGGATATGATCGCCACTAAAAACGTAGATTGAGAATGAACCGCATATCCGGCGGCATGGAGAGCACATGCGGGGTTCGGAGGGCAGCAGTCATCAAGCTGCTTCACAGGATCATGAGCGAAACGCCCGGCTCCGGCCTTGCTCCCTGCAGGATGGGCTGGGATGAGGTCTGCGCGGTTCCGGAAAAGGAACGGATGCTCCCGGCGAAGAGCTATTACCTGTTTTATTACAGCTTTATGCGCCCCTCCTTCAGAGAATACTATTTCGATGAGGAGACAGAGTTTGAAGTAAAGGTGATTGACACCTGGGAGATGACGACGGAAGAGAGGGGAACCTTCAAAGGAAAATTCCGGGTGGATCTGCCCGGGAAGCCTTACATGGCGGTTCAGATCAGAAAAAGAGGATAGAAGCTATGCCGGATCACAGGACAACAGAGTCGCGAAACAGAAACACCATGAATCTGGACTGCATGACATCGCTGGAAATCGTTCGTGCCATGAACCGGGAGGATGAATCGGTTCCCCTCGCGATCCGTGATCACCTGGAGGAGATCGCGCGCATTGCGGACTGGGGGAAAGAAAGTCTCGGACGGGGAGGCCGGATCTTTTATATGGGCGCAGGGACGAGCGGGCGGCTCGGCGTGCTGGACGCGTCCGAATGCCCGCCGACCTTCGGAGTTTCCCCGGATCTGGTGACGGGCCTGATCGCGGGCGGAGAGAAAGCGCTCATCCGGGCCGTGGAGGGCGCGGAGGATGACCGGGAACTTGGCAGGAAGGACCTGGAAGAACATGGCCTGACGGAGAAGGATCTTGTGATCGGGCTGGCTGCCAGCGGGCGGACGCCCTATGTCCTGGGCGGCCTGGAATATGCCCGGAGGCTTGGCTGTCATACAGCCGCCGTGAGCTGCAACGCGGGCTGTGAGATGTCCCGCACGGCGGAGCTTGGGATCGAAGTGGTCGTCGGTCCGGAGGTCCTGACGGGATCCACCAGATTGAAGGCCGGGACCGCACAGAAAATGATCCTGAACATGATTTCAACTGCTGTCATGGTCGGGACAGGCAGAGCCTATCAGAATCTGATGGTGGATCTTGTGCAGTCCAATGAGAAGCTGCACGGCAGAGCGGTTCAGATTGTGATGGAAGCGACCGGCGCGGACAGAGAAACAGCGGAGGAAACCCTGGATCATGCCGGCGGCCATTGCAAAACGGCGGTTACCATGCTTCTGGCCGGCTGCGGCAGGGAGGAAGCGCAGAGGCGTCTGGAAAAAGCAGGAGGCTTTGTCAGGGAAGCCATACGGTAACTGCTGCGGACTTCCCGCCGCGGCGAGGAAAACACGCAGACGGCGATCAGTTTTTTGATCAGATTCTTACGATGGCAACGGAAGGCGGAAGGAAGACGATCAGGGGAAAGGCAGATGAAGCAGGATTACAGAGAAAATGTGAAGACGCTGATCCGGTTTCTCGGCGGCAGCGGCAATATTGTATCCGTCACGAACTGTATGACCCGGCTTAGGGTAACCGTAAAGGACGCGTCGGCGGCGGACGAGGAAAAGCTCCGCGCACAGGAAGAAGTGATGGGGCTCGTTCACGACCGTGAGAATGATATAGAGATCGTGGTCGGCCCCGGCAAAAGCAGGAAATACGCGGACCTGTGCCATGAGATGGGACTGCCTTCAGGATCTTCAGAAGCGTCCGGTTCATCAGGGACTGCCGGCTTCGGGAAAAACGGAGCGGATGACAGGGAGAATCCGGACTGGAGAACATATAAGGAGAAGGTGCGCGGTCAGCAGAAAGAGAGCCGCGTCAGATCTGCCCTGAAGATGATCGGCGATATTTTTGTTCCGCTGATTCCCGGGATTATTACGGCGGGCCTGTGCGCGGGGCTTGCGTCGCTGATCGCGCAGATTGTGCCTGACTACAGTGACAGAAAAGCTTTAAACATTGTCTGGCAGCTTCTTACCCTCATCAACCGGTCCTTTATGACATATATGACGGCCTGGGCGGGATACCGCGCCGCCGAGCGGTTCGGCGCGACGCCGATCCTGGGCGGGATGCTCGGCATGATCACCACGCTGGACGGGATTAACCAGATCTCTCTCCTCATGGGACTTTACAATGAACAGAGTCCGCTTGACTCTGTCTTAACAGCCGGAAAAGGGGGCGTGCTTGCCGTTATCATCGGCGTGTTCCTGCTGGCGAAGGTGGAAAAAAAGATCCGCTCACGGATGCCGGAGAGTGTCGATGTCATTTTCACGCCGCTCCTCACGCTCCTTGTCTGCGTCATCCCCTATATTCTGGTTATTATGCCCTTGCTGGGATATGTATCCGGCGGGATCGTGTGGGTCTTCAGCAGGCTGTGCATGTCGGAGAGCGTCCTTGTGCGGATCATCGCGGGTTATGTCTCCACAGCACTGTTTCTGCCCCTTGTGGCGGCCGGCATGCATCATGGACTTGTGGCCCTGTATTCCGTGCAGCTCCAGGAACTGGGCTATGTCACTCTGTATCCGGCGCTAGCCATGGCGGGGGCCGGACAGGTCGGCACAGCCATTGCCCTGTGGTTTAATGCAAAGAGAGCCGGAAACCGGAGGCTCTGCTCGGTGATTTCCGGTGCCCTGCCGGCGGGCTTTTTAGGGATCGGAGAGCCTTTGATCTATGGTGTCACCCTTCCTCTGGGGAAGCCTTTTATTACGGCCGGGCTGGGAGCCGGCTTCGGCGGCGCGCTGGTCATGGCTTTCGAAGTGGCGGCGACGACCTGGGGGCCGTCGGGGCTTCTGGGGATCTTTGTGATGACGGCCGGTCCGCGGGGAGCGGTCGCAAGCGCGCTGATTTATCTGGCGGGCCTCATCGTTTCCTACATCTGCAGTTTTATCATTACCGGTCTTACAATTAACTGGCGGGGACTGATGCCGGAAGAGGCTGAAAACGGAATGACGGGACAGCCGGGGGATGCGCCGGAGCAAGAGCTGCCGCAGCAACCGGAAAAGATTTCGCCCGGACAGCAGCCGGAAAAGACTCTGTGCAGACAGCAGCCGGAAAAGACTCTGCCTGGGCAGAAGCCGGCATCTTTGGAGGAATATCGCAGCGTGCGGCGCGGTGAATTGCTTTTTCCGGAGAAATCAGCCGGAAAGTCGGACGGGGCATCTCCTTCTCCGGAGCAGGAGCCCGCGGCAGGTCCCGGCGGCAGATGCGCGGAACTGTTTGCGGACATTGCCGCCCCGGCGGACGGAAAACAGATCCCGGGGGAAGAAATCCCCGACCCTGTATTTGCCGACAGATCCATCTGGCAATGCGTTGGAATCCTGCCGGAAAACGGAATCATCTGCGCGCCCTGCGACGGTGTTGTTTCCGGCGTCACCGCGACAAAGCACGCCCTGACCTTTACAGCTTCGAACGGCAGGGAGATCCTTGTCCATGCGGGGATCGATACCGTGAGCCTTGACGGCCGGGGCTTTACGGTTTTTGTTCAGGAAGGCCAGGCTGTATCAAAAGGGGATAAAGTCATGGAGACAGATCTTGATCTGATCCGCGCGGCCGGTCTTTCCCCCATGGTAATCACGGCAATTGAAAGTGACGGCGAGCAGGAATAACGCGGGACTGCCGGAAAACGGCAGCCCTGTTTCCTGTAAGATCCTATTCTTCAGCGGAAGCTTCGGAAATGTCATAAACAAATACCTCATGGATCTCTTCACTGTAGCCTTCATAAAAGCCTGACGGCATTCCGGCAATGATCCGCGCGCCTCTGTTATACAAAAGAAGCAGCTGCCCGTTCTCTTCATCGAAGGTCAGGCCTTCGATCTCCCCCTGCTTTATGACATCGTCGAAGCTTTTTTCCGCCGTTACTGTTCCGGTTTTTTTATCATCTGAAATTTCTATTCTGTACATGTGATCCGGCGCGTCCTCATCGGCATCCCCGTCATCGCTTGTCACATACAGGTTTCCGTCATGATAAGCGATCCCCTGCAGCCAGTCCGGTCCCGGCTCCATCTTCAGTTCTCCTTTGTAATCTCCCGTATCAAGGTCATACATGTAGAGAAATTCACTGGATTTATCATCGATCCAGGAGGTCATATACACCGTCCGGGAATCGGGGTCAACGGCGATTCCGCTGCATTCCAGCTGGCCGGTGTCCGGACGGAAGGGGAAGACCCGCTTAAGCTTCAGGGTATCTCCGTCATAGACCGCCACCTGTATGTTTTTTCCATCTCCGTCCATGAAGTACTCAACGCCCAGATAGAGCTCATTGTTGTACACGTCAATGTCGCCGATATGGTTGACTTCCAGTGAATAACCCTCGAACGGGTCTGGATTTTCCGCGATCAGATTCCAGCTGCTGTCGTATTTTTCAAGTGCTGCTGATCCGCTTACCCAGTAAGATCCTTCTTCCGCGCAGATCCCCTGTCTGCCTCCGACAGGGTGTACCTGAACCCGTTCATAGTTCAGGGCGGCATCTGTCTCCCTGCAGCCGCACAGAAGCATCAGACTGATCAGACACGGGAATATAAAAGCAGGTTTCCTCATTTTTCTCCTCCGGGAACATAAGATTGACGGATGTTTTTGCCTGCATTATAGTTTGAAATTGACCGGAATACTACCTGAAATTCACAAAAGCACTGATAAAAGGAAAGAGGATGAAAAAGTACAGAATTGCAGTGATCCCCGGAGACGGGATCGGCCCGGAGGTTATACGGGAGAGCGTAAGGGTCCTGAATCAGGCCGCAGAAACAGACGGAGGTTTTGAGTTTTCATTTGACTGGTTCCCATGGGGATGCGGATACTATCTGAAAACCGGGGAGATGATGCCAGCGGATGGAATAAAGATCCTCAGTGATTATGACGCCATTCTTCTCGGTGCGGTGGGAGATCCCGCTGTTCCGGATCACATCTCCTTAAGAGAACTCCTGCTTCGGATCCGGCATGACTTTGATGAATATATCAATCTTCGCCCGGTAAAACTGCTGCGGGGGGCATCCTGTCCTCTTGCCGGAGTCCGTCCCGAAGAGATCGATATGCTGTTTGTAAGAGAGAACAGCGAAGGGGAATACAGCGGCCAGGGAGCATGGCTTTATAAAGATTCGCCTCAGGAAGTCGTCATTCAGGACAGCGTTTTTTCCAGAAAAGGAACCGAGCGGGTCATCCGCTATGCCTATGAACTGGCAAAAAAGGAAAAGAAAACGCTGACCAGTATCTCAAAAGGGAATGCGCTGAATTATTCCATGGTCTTCTGGGACCGGATTTTTGAAGAGGTCGGCAGGGATTATCCTGAGGTGGAAACCCGTTCGCTTCTTGTGGATGCCGCTGCCATGTTTATGGTCAGGGATCCGAAACGGTTCCAGATTGTCGTAACATCCAACCTGTTCGGGGATATCCTTACGGATCTCGGGGCGGCGATCGCGGGCGGAATGGGCCTGGCGGCAGGGGCCAACCTGAACCCGGAGAGAAAGTTCCCTTCCATGTTTGAACCCATCCACGGTTCCGCTCCGGATATTGCGGGGACTGAAACCGCGAACCCGCTGGCGGCGGTCTGGTCAGCGGCCCAGTTATTACATTTTCTGGGGTATCCGCAGTGGGAAGCAAGAATCCTTCAGGCGATCGGGAAACTGCTGGTAAGCAGGGAGCATCTGACGCCTGACCAGGGAGGAACAGCAGGCACCAGGGAATGTACGGATGCACTGCTGGCTTACCTGAGATAAAGCCTCCGGCGGGCATTGAACGATAAGAGGAACTATAGTTTGCTTGAAAAACATACCCGGCGGCTGTAAGATAGTGATATTCCAGTTGTTGTGAGGTATTGCATTATGGTTATTCTTTCACATTCCGTTTCTGTTAAAGAACTTGCACATATTGAAGAAATCGTGTTTTTTGATGACTGGATCAAATGTGTGGCAGATATCGATCAGGGCCTGCTGGCAGTAAACGCTGCGATGCATGCCGATCTGGAGGAATTATTATTATCACAGGGTTCCAGGCAGGAATCCCTGTATGGTTTTAATATTTTTTTTGATCCCTTCGAAATCGAATATGATTCACTGATCAATGCACCGCGCAACAGGGCGGCCGGTTATCCACGGGATGGAAGAGGGGTCTCGGATCCTGCAGCGAGAGCCCGTATAGAGGAAATAGTGAAAAAATGGATACAATAATCAATAATCAGCAAATTCAGGAAAAGTGGTTTTCCCTGTCTGTCGGTGAGCAGATCTCGAATATTGGAAGTGAGGTGTTGCGCGCGGATAAGTGGAAAGCGCGGGGAGACATGAAAAGAATGCGCGGGTTTTACATTACTGCTGTCCGTTTTCTCCGTCTCTCCATTATTGATCCCAAAAACAGGGCTATTGCAGGGGAACTGAACCTTTGCATTGATGAACTTGCGGATTATTTTATCGGTAATAACACCTGGCAGACAACTTCCGAAACTCTGAAGCGTTATTACAATGCGTTTATCTGAGGTTGGCATTCTGTCTCTACAACCCCCTCATGATTGAGGGGGCAGGGGGTGTTGATGTGCCGCAGGCACTTTTTTATGAACTGATCGGAGCCGGATGGACGAAAAGGAGCCGTTGATTCTGTGCAGCGTCAGTAAATAAAATAGGAATCTTTTGTGACTTCTTTCGCCCGATGCTGATCCCGAAATACCCGCGGCGAGACCTTCTTAATCTGTTTGAAGACCTTGCCGAAGTAACTCTGGGACGGAAAGTGAACATATTCTGCAATCTCCTGCAGAGAGTAGTCGGAATACATCAGGAGATTTGCTGCACGGAAGACACGCTCTTCGTTGATATAATCCTGGAGGCACTGGCCTGTCTCTTTCTTGAAGAGCTTGGACAGATGGGTCGGACTGATACCGATACTCCGGGCAATCTCGTCCAGATAGATCTTTTCCCGGTAGTGCTTGCGCACATAATCCATGGCACGTTCCACGTGGCTGGAGGAATGCGCCTTTTCCAGCTTCTGCTTTACGCGAACCGTAAGTTCTTCAATGGCACGGTTGCGGTAGTGAAGCAGATGCGCCGGATCCTGCGTGTTGTCACACTTCTGAATGTAATACCCGCTCAGACGATAGCCTTCTTCCGGATTCAGCCCTCCTTCAATTGCGGCACGGGAGCATAATGCGATACCGATAATCGCCATATTCCTCCAGTGCGCGGATTCCGTTCTAGACAGACGGCCGCTGTCACGGTCCATGGCCTCAGCCATGCGGATGGCATCCGCAGTACGGCCTTCACGGACTGCCTGCATCAGAATCTGTTCCTCGTGATATCCGTGCCGGTAGGAGCTGTCGTCGTTTTCGGCTTCTTCCTTCAGAATAAACTGAACCTGTTCTGCCCGGACGCCCTGTTCACTTTGATTGATGATCCGGTTGAGATATACCAGCTCTTCATTTTCAAGGTGACCGTTTTTTAAAACAGAATTGGTAAGAAGAATCATGTTGCGTATCTCCGGCAAAGCAAAGCAGGGCAGGTATTTTGCGTCATCGCAATCGATACCGTAGAGCGCATACATCTGGCGGCGTCTGCTGCTGCTTAACCGTTCGCTGCACATGGGACCCATATAGAGATGGCCTTCTCCTGAGCGGAAGGAGGCAAAGTAGACACCATATTGCTCTTTGAGAAGATACGGCGCTTTCTGCCCGGCAGAACCGGCACGCAGACCTTCCCGGATCCGTTTGCACTGCATAAGGGGACTGTCCTTAATGCTGTCGAAGAATGCGACAAGACTGCCGTCCGGTGCTTCATAAACCAGATCGACTTTGATAACGGAGCAGAGAATGCGGATATGATTTTCTGCCATGACAGGCACCTCCTCTTTTTTTTTTCATCATATCATAACGGTGCAGGAAAAGATCAAAAATCACAGAAAAACGACAGCTTCATTTTGCGCTTTGTGTTAGGATTCAGGCTGAAGAACAGGAGGTCATAGTATGTCTGTTATCAATCAGGGAAAATGGATCTGTGCCGAAAGACAGTCAGGTGAAGGCACCGGGGAATCACGGCTTGTTTTTTTCCGCAAAGAACTCAGTCTTTCCGGCACTGCCGCAAAAATGCCGGTCCGCATTTCGGCGGACGGCCGGTATAAGCTCTATGTCAATGGCGCGCTGGTGTGCTTCGGTCCGTGCAAGGGTGATGATAAACGCCGTTATACGGATGAACCGGATCTGGGCCCCTTTCTGAAAACAGGACAAAATGTCCTGGCTGTGGAACTGCTCTGTGTCGGCAGCGATGCCTGGAACAGCAATCACAGTCTGTTCACATCCGGGCTGCACGCTCTGTATCTGGAAGGAATCGAGGCAGAAGGCTGGCGCTGCCACTTATGTGACACTGTCTGCTTTTCAGCCGAGGAAGAGGGATTCGCCCCGCTGCACATCCACGAACAAAGGACCGGAGATCCCGCCGCAGCAGGATGGAAGGAAGCGGATTTCGACGATCGTTTCTGGCAGGAAGCCGGCGTCTGTGCAGACGAGGATATTCCGGCGATCCTGCATGCCGGGAATCTGCTCCCGCGGCCCATTCCGTTCATGGAACAACACCCTCATGTTTTTAAGCTGCCTTTCCATACGGTGGAAAGCCACAGCGAAGCGTGTTTCGTCCTGGACCCCGGGGAAGAGATGACCGCCTTTTTACATCTTGAGCTTAGCGGTGGGAAAGGCGCTCTGATCGAGCTGCTGTACAGCGAGTGCTACGTGACAGACGCGGGGAAGCGCAACCGGGCTGACGCTGCGGGAGGGCATCTGGAGGGCTACACGGATTACTATACGGTGGGCGGCTTTGCCCATGAGGTATATGAACCCTTCTGGTTTCGGACCTTCCGCTTCCTTCAGGTGACGATACGAACGGCGGATGAACCGCTGATGCTGAATGCCCTGGATTATGATGAGACCGGTTATCCGCTGAAGGTAAGAACATCGGTCACAACCTCCGATCCGACGCTCGCGCCTGTCTGGGAAATCAGCCTGCGCACTCTTCGCCGCTGCATGCACGACACCTACATGGACTGCCCCTTCTACGAGCAGCTGCAGTATGTGCAGGACACCCGCTCCGAGATCCTGTATACCTATGCCGTATCGGCGGACGACAGGCTCGCCCGGCAGGCGATTGACGATTTTGCAAGCTCACAGCGCGCGGACGGGCTGCTCAATGCCTGTTACCCCAATAAGAATGCCAATGTGATTCCCGGCTTTTCCATTTACTACATCCTCATGCTGCACGATCACATGATGTATTTCGGTGATAAAGAACTGATCCGACGCTATCTGCCCGTTGTGGAACGCATCCTGCATTTTTTCCGAAGCCACCGCACACAGAGCGGGCTGGTAGATAAAGTGGGCGGCGTCAACGGCAAGGCGGAAAAGTGGTCCTTTATCGACTGGGCAGGGGACTGGATGCCCACCGCGGGTATGCCGACATCCGGTTTATACGGCCCGCTCACTATGGAGAGCCTGCTGTATTTATACGGGCTGCAGAAGGCAGCGGAGCTGGCAGACTGGGTCGGAGAGAAGAACTTATCCATGAGCTGGGAAACGGATGCCCGGGCCCTTTTGAAGGCGATCCGCCTTGAATGTATGGACGATCGCGGTATGCTCACCGATGGCCCCGGCCGGACGGAAGTGAGTCAGCACGCGCAGGTCTTCGGCGTGCTGACCGGTGTGCTGACAGACGAAGAAGGACGTCGAAATCTGCTGCGCACGGTTGAGGATCAAACGATCCCCCAGTGCACGGTAGCGATGTGCTTCTATCTGTTCCGGGCGCTGGAGAAAACCGGGCTTTACGAGTATACCGACAGGTATTGGGATATCTGGCGCACTATGATCGCAAACGGCTGTACAACCTGCGTGGAGGCGGCGGATTACTCCCGTTCCGAATGTCATGCCTGGGGCTCTCTGGTGCTGTATGAGCTGCCCTCGGTTACTCTTGGTGTACGCCCTGCCTCACCGGGGTACGAGAAGATTGAGGTACATCCGGTTCCCGGTGCGCTGACAAGTGCGTCCGGTACGGTGCATACGCCGCGGGGCGATCTGAATGTTGCCTGGGAAAAAGGGGCAGGAGGGATTCAAGTGCAGATCAGCGGGGATGCAGATGCCATCAGCAGAATCATGGCAAATTAAGTATAAAAACAACATAATAATGACAGAAATGTGGCTTCCTTTTTTTTACAATAAAAGAAAAGGGAGCCACATTTTTTTGACAGTTTTTTCCGATAGAGGCAGTGGAATACAAAACCCGTCATGATCACCCAAAAGGAGGATACGCATGAAAGAGTACATTGTACAAACCGGCAGCGGCAAGGTGAAAGGGTACGTTAGAAACGGACTGATCGAATACCTGGGCATCCCATATGCCGAACCGCCGGCAGGCCCTTTGAGGTTTAAGCGTGCAGTCCCTGTAAAGCCGTGGCTTGATGTATATGACGCGGCACAGTACGGTCCTGCACCGGTTCAGAAGGATAAGGGAGAGGACATCGGTGAGGAGGACTGTCTTACAATCAATATCAAAAGGCCTCTCGAGGGAGAGAATCTTCCTGTATTCGTGTACATCTATGGGGGCGGATACCACACCGGGTCTGCAAGTGACGGCCTGTATCAGGGCAATGCGTTTGCAAGAGACGGTCTGGTCTTTGTATCGTTTCAGTATCGTCTGAACGTGCTGGGATTCTATGATTTCACTACCTATCCCGGCTGTGAAAACTTTGACAGCAACTGTGGGCTTTCGGACCAGCTCCTCGCACTTGGCTGGATCCATGCCAATATAGATCAATTCGGAGGCGATCCGGACAGAATTACCATATGCGGGGAATCCGCCGGAGGTGCTTCCGTGATCAACATGCTGGCGTGCCCGGATGCCAGGGGCCTTTTTCAGCAGGCGATCGCCGAAAGCGCCCTTCCCAACTGTGTGATGACTCATCAGACTTCCAGACAGAATATAGACCTGTTTATCGAAGGAATGGGATGGGAGCCGGATCAGATCGCGGAGCACCTCATGAACGACGATCCGCATACTTTCTCCAGGGGAACAGATTATGTGGCGCAGAAGCATCAGTACAAGAACCCCGGCATGTTCCTTCCGGGACCGGTACAGGACGACCTTCTGCCGGTTCGTCCGATTGATGCAATAAGGGCCGGCTCTGCGGCGGGAATCAAACTGATCATCGGCACCAATATGCATGAAGGAACCATGTTCGTTTATCCCGAAAACACGGGATTCCCAAACTGCTGGGCCATGATTGCGCAGATGCTTGAAAAGAACCATCATGCCGGCGCGATACCTGAAGTTGTGGGATTCTATCACCCATCCGCGTCAGACTCTTTTGTGCTGTTCGAGAAGAAACCCGCGCCGGAAACGGATAAGTTCTCCGTCGCAAGGGGAGATGCAAGGCAGATTGGCGGAGATCCATTTATCCGCTTTGCCACGGACTATGCGTTCGAGATGCCTGCCATAAAAGTGGCTGTGGCTCAGAAGCAGTATACAGAGGATGTCTGGATGTACCGTTATGAACTGATCACAAAGAGCGGGATCGATACCGGCTGGAAGGCGACGCACGCGGCTGAGCTTCCCGCAGTGTTTGACTGCCGGGATCATGAATTCAGCAGGTTTATCTATGACGGTGAGCCGGAAGAGCTGTTTGACAGGATGGCAGAAGAGATCCACGGAGACTGGGTGCGTTTCGCGAAGACAGGAGACCCCAATCCTGAGTGGAGCAGATTTGAAGGACCGATGTCTCCGGTCAGGATCTTTGACCGTGAAACGCGAACTGAGATACTGGACCGCCGTCACCTGATGCAGATCTGGGGGGATATGCGCTTTTATGAAGTGTAACAGAAAGCTGTGCCAAAATAAAGACAAAAACAACAGAATATTTATAGTGACGTGAAGGAATAACTTCTATCATACAAATGAAGGAAACAAAGGAAACGTACGAACAGACGTCTCCACAGTCATTAAGAACTGAAACCTGCAGCATATTCTTGAGGAGGAAAGAAGGATGGCTAAAGACTACGGCTTTGACAAAGACGGCCAGAAAAAACATCTGGGTCCGGTTGACTATTTAACGGACTCTCTGGGACAGTTCGGTCTGAACTCCCTGAATCAGCTCACCGGTCAGCTTACCTACTTCTATACCACGAAGGTTGGCCTGGCGTCCGGTACCGTTGCAACGGTTCTGCTGATTTCAAAAATCTTTGATGCGTTTACGGATCTTTTCATGGGTAAGATCGTAGACAAGACGAACACAAAAACCGGAAAGGCAAGGCCCTGGCTGCTGCGCATGGTGATCCCGCTGTTCCTGGCATGCGTACTGCTGTTCACCGTTCCGAAGAGCATGGGCGCTTTCCGCTATGTCTATGCGCTGATCACCTGTGTATTCGCCTCCGCTATTGTCTATACTGCCATTGCGGTTCCGTATTATACCATGATGGCATTCAAGACCAAGAGCTCTGAAGAGAAGGGAAAGATGGGCACCTGGCGTGCAGCTGTCGGCTATGCGGTCGGTGTGGCCTGCGGCATCGGTCTGATCCCCATCACGGTGGCGCTCGGCGACGATCAGATGGCCTGGGTCAAGTTTGGCGTGATCCTTGGTGTGATTTCGGCGGTCTGCCTGTTCATTACCTATAAGTTCTCCCGCGAGATCTATCATGACGAGGGAGAGATGGCCGAGATGGAATCAAAAGTCGGTATCGTTGAGGGCGTGAAGATGCTCCTCCACAATAAGTACTGGATCATCATCACACTTGTCGGCGTAGCCATGAATATCATGTACGGCGTCATTCTGGTGGCTCCAATGTTTTACGGTTCCATCATCATGGATAACCCCGGCTTCTATTCAACTGTAAACACCGTAAACATTATTCCCTCTGTCATCGGTTTCCTGACGGTGGGTCTGTGGATTAAGAAATTCGGCCTGACCGGAACTGCAAAGTGTGCCTGCGTCATCGGTGTTATCGGAAGCGTCATCCGTATGTCCATGCCCATGAATTCCGTTGTCTTCCTGACCGGCGGCGCCCTCATGATGTATGCAACCATTCCGCTGATCTCTGTTCTCCCGGCCATGACGCTGAATACTGCCGAACAGAATATGCAGAATCACGGCGTTCGCATCACCGGCATGACCAATGCTTCCAACTCCTTTGTCGGCAAGCTCGGCGGCGGAGTGGGCGGTTCTCTGATCGGCTGGGTGCTGGCAGCGGGCGGCTACGATGCATTTCTTGCAAACGGCGGCGGAGCCGCAAACCTGACCGGTGCGCTGAAAACCTCTGTTTTCGCACTGAACACCTATATTCCGCTGGCTATGTTCATCCTCATTTTCCTGTTCCTGTTCCGGTATGACTATGAGGAGAAACTTCCTGCCATCATCAAGGACAACGAGCGGATCGAGGCGGAGGTGCTTGCCAAG
>DGHP01000142.1 GCA_002392705.1 Lachnospiraceae bacterium UBA3845
TGTTTAAGAAGAACAAAGGAATCGTATTAGTGTCAGTAGCATGTGCCCTTATGTTATCGTTAGTTGCCTGCACGAAACAGGAACCTTCCGGAAACCAGGAAGAAGAGTTTATAACAGAAGGCGAAGACACAAAGACAACGGTGGAGTACCGGGAATATACCGGCAAATACAAGGATATGTTCCTTGCGCAGGGTGATAAGATTGCCGTTATCTCGCCTTCGGCGCTGCCAAGCAGACAGCAGGTAGATTCCACAATAGAAGGACTGAAAAGCTGGGGATATGAGCCGGTTGAAGGAAAGCATGTCTGCGCAGAGACACGCTCTCTTGATGATATTTTGGAGGATCTTACCTGGGCACTGGAGGATCCTGAGATAAAGGCTATCTTCTGTGTTCGAGGAGGATATGGAGCATCTGAGATTGCGGATGTGCTCCCTGAGGATATCATTAAGACATCTAATAAGCTGATCATAGGCTATAGTGACATAACAGTTTATCACTCAGCATGGACAAATGCAGATGTGGCTTCAATACATGCCTGCATGAGCGGAACGTTTAACGGATTGCCTGATAGCTGCGTTGAAGCAGAAGAAAAAATTCTTAAAGGTGAAGTTCCGACATATACATGCGATAGCAGCACTTACTGCAAGGAAGGCGAGGCCAAGGGAATACTTATAGGTGGCAATCTTTCTACATTTACCGCGGTCATTGATTCTGCCTATGATTGTACAAAGTCAGGACAGCCGTATATTCTTTTCCTGGAAGATGTGGGTGAGGACGTACAGCATATTCACAGATATCTAACGATCTTAAAGCATGCAGGTGTGCTTGATGGCGCATCAGGCATAGTGTTTGGCGAATGGACAGAGCTACCTTCGGACTTGGGCGATTACAGCGGAAAAAACAGAGGCGGAGAGTACAAATCTATTGCTGATATGATTTCAAGGCAATTCCTTCCGGAACTGGATGTTCCGGTTGCATTCGGATTTCCTGCAGGACACGGTGATATCAATTATCCGTTGCTTATGGGAGAAACGGCTAAGCTCAAGGTCGGAGCAGACTCTTTTACATTGTCTTGTGGACAGTGACTCATTTTTTTCCTGTTTTGGAAAATAGCCTAAGATAATTCACAAAGCCCGGTATGTATTGTAATACCGGGCTTTCATATAATTTCTTTAACAACAAACGATACTTAAAAACTTAAGTATCACATTTAGGCCAAAGGCCTAAGAAAGAGAGGAGATTGTATGACACTACAGGCTATTTTATTATTTGCAATGATCGCGCTTATCATCCTGATCATTGTTGCAGGATATGTAAAGGCTCCTCCAGACAGAGCATATATCATATCCGGTATGAGGAGAAACCCCAGAATCCTGATCGGACGCGCAGGAGTAAAAATTCCGTTCTTTGAGAGAGTCGATAAATTGTATCTTGGACAGATGACTGTTGATATCAAGACTGAGCAGTCAGTACCCACTAACGATTTCATCAATGTAAACGTAGATGCTGTAGCAAAGGTAAGGATTGGAACAGACACAGAGTCCATACAGCTGGCTGCCAAGAACTTCCTGAATAAGGATCCTGAGCAGATCACAATGGACCTTCAGGATTCTCTGCAGGGTAACATGCGTGAGATCATCGGTACGCTGGCCTTAAAGACCATCAACACCGACAGAGATTCCTTCTCCGACCAGGTTATGGAGAAAGCATCCAAGGACATGCACAAGCTCGGTATCGAGATTCTTTCCTGCAACATCCAGAATGTTACGGATGAAAAGGGTCTGATCAGCGACCTTGGTATGGACAACACTTCAAGGATCAAGAAGGACGCTGCCATCGCGAAAGCCCAGGCCGACAGAGATGTGGCGATCGCGCAGGCTGAGGCGGACAAGGCGGCAAATGACGCTCGTGTGGCTGCCCAGACAGAGATTGCCGAGAAGAACAACGCTCTTTTGATCCGCCAGGCGGAGCTGAAGAGACACTCTGATACAGCGAAGGCTGTGGCGGATGCGGCTTATGAGATTCAGCAGCAGGAACAGCAGAAATCCATTCAGACTGCGACAGTCAACGCGCAGATCGCCAAGACAGAGCGTGACGCCGAACTGAAACAGAAGGAAGTACAGGTACGTGAGCAGGAACTGGCAGCGCAGGTCGAGAAAGCGGCCGACGCGGAGAAATACCGCATGGAGAAAGAAGCAGAAGCTGATCTGATCCAGCGCCAGAAGAGGGCGGAAGCCCAGAAGTACGAGGAACTGAAGAAAGCCGAAGCCCAGAAAGCCCAGGCGGAAGCTTCCAGGTACGCTGCAGAGCAGGAAGCGGCCGGTATCAAGGCCCGCTATGACGCGGAGGCTGCCGGAATCCGTGCGAAGGGTCTCGCGGAGGCGGAGAACATCCGCGCCAGAGGTCTTGCGGAAGCGGAAGCCATGGAGAAGAAGGCGGAAGCCTACAAGAAGTATAACGGAGCCGCTATGGCCGAGATGATGATCCGGATCATGCCTGAGATGGCTGCCGAGATCGCGAAGCCTCTGTCCCAGATCGACAAGATCAATATCTACGGGACCGGCGAAGGAGCTTCAGGGGCCTCCCAGATATCCGCGAATCTCCCCATCGTGATGAAGCAGGTGTTTGACACCATGTCCGAAGCGACGGGCGTAGATCTTTCGGAGATCATGAGGGCAAATACCTATGACGCCAAAGTAAACCGCAAAATCGAGCTTTCCGGAAACGGGGTCAGCATCACGCCGAATCAGAAGGATCCGGCAGAGGATGAAGGCAGCACGGAATCCTCCGAAAGCACAGCTGACGATGCGGAAGACACCGAAGCCTGAAACGAATGGTTAAGACCGAAGGATTAAACGTATGACTGGTACGGATGGTTGAAACCGTAGTTTGAAACAGATGCCTGAATCAGCTGGTTAAATCCTGAACACAATATGGAACACAGACGGGCCGGACTTGAAAGAGTCCGGCTCTTCGTCGTTTATTCTGAAGATCTGTGACATTTTCTCTTAATTTTGCAGAAGCCCGATTTTAAAGGGAAAAGACTTGTTTTATAATGAGGTTGCACTGCATTTCCCGGACTTGAGATCCGGAATCAGGAACGGAGAGCAGCTGCTTAGGAAGAATACCGTCAGGAAGGATTGGCTTCACATGCCGGTACGGTAACCATTTTCTTTTATGGCGTAATAAAACAAATATCTTTGGCGGAAACGATCCGCTTATTTCCAAGGAGGGTGCAGCATGAAAAGATTACTTACGAAAGCATTTACCGCAGCCATTGTCCCGCTTATTCTGCTGGCAGCTCCGGCTGCGGCCGACGAGCCCCTGAAACCGGACAGCATCACGGCTTCTTCTACACTGGAAGACGGCGTGCATAATTACACGACTTATTCCCTTTCGGATTACAATTCCTCCACGGCCTGGGTGGAAGCCGTGCCGGGAAACGGGATCGGCGAGACCCTTACCTACGAGTTTCCGGCAGGGACAGTTCTGACCGGCGGCGTGATCTATACAGGCTACCAGAAATCACATGACACGTTCTACCGGAACAGCGCCCCGACCAGGCTGCAGATCATGATGGACACCACAGTCTGTACCGTGGACGTAACCTACGAGGCGAATCACTATATCGAGGGCGGACTAGGCGAACATCTCTTTACCTTTGACAAACCGGTTACGCTCAGGAGCGGTATGGTCACGGTCACCATCCTGGAGGTACGTCCCGGCTGGCTCTATGAGGATACCTGCATCAGCGATCTGCGCTTTACCGGGAATCCCGCTTCCGCGGCCTGGAATACCGGGTACAGCGGGGAAAGCGTTCCTGATCCTGCTGCGTCCTCGGGCTTTGCAGGCGGCACGGCGACAGCTGCGGAATCCCTCCGGCCGAACCGGGGGCAGATGTCTGATCTGACAAGGCTGGCGCAGCGCGCCTGGATCTGCCATAAGGGATATGATTCTTCTCAGGGAAGTGTGTGGGCGAAGGATCTGACAGCCGAAGAGCAGGCCCTTTTTCTCTACTGGTATCAGTACACCACTGCAGGGGACGAACGGATTCAGGACGAAGGATATCTGCATGCGGCCTCTGATTATGATCTGCATCAGATTCTGACGGAACTGTTCGGTGACAACCTGAAGCCTGAGACGATGACCATCTTCCAGCAGGAATATCAGGAGTACGCGGAGGAAGGGATCATCTATATGAACGCCACGGGTGATTTCGGTGATTCCTGCGGATTCGAGTTTGATATGGCGGAGGATTACTGGTGGGAGAACGGCCTGCTCGGGGTGACCGGCAGGATCATGACCTGGAACGACTATATGCAGTCCTTTATTCATTCCGATCAGTATACGGCATATTATAAGGTCACCACGTCTTCCGCGACCGGAAAGACCGTCTTCTGCCTGGACCATGTCAATATCGGGTTCTGATCTGTACAAAAATCTGTTTTTGTTTTATAATACTGCGGGTTTACCGGAATACTGACAGAACCGCTGTTTTAGAAAAACGGACTGCAGACAGAATACAGGTTTAAAGGCGTCAGATGAAAGAACGTTCTATTGTAAGAAAAGTCATAATTGTGCTCCTGCTGATGGCGGCCCTGGCGGCTTCCGTGTTCTACGGGAAGAACACGGCGGGGGATAATCAGTATCATAACAGGAGAATCAGCTACCTGGAGGAAAAGAGAGACAATGCCAAGGACCTGATCGCGGCGGCAAGCTCCGCCGCTTTCATGATCTCCCTGCTGCCGGAAGACACGGCAACTCCGAACGCGAACCAGATCGCGGATATCGGGAAGGATTTCCTGATTATTCTGTCCGCGCTGACGGCGGAGCAGTATCTGCTCGCAATCACGGGAAGGGCTGCATTTATCTTCCTGATTCCGATCGGCCTTGTGATCGGCATGATTTCCGTACTGGTCAGAAGACTGCGCTGGACGAGGCGTCTGACCTATGTCTTCATTCTGTTCGGCATCGTGCTTTACGCGGCGATTCCCCTGAGCATTCTGATCGCGGGAACGATCGATGACGCTTATCAGGATACCGTCGAAGCCACCATCCAGGCCACGCAGAACCTGGAGATGGAATATCATCTGGCCGGAATCGGCCTTGATGAGACGGAAGGTTTCACAGAGCTGCAGACCGAACAGGAGAAAGAGAGCGAAGAAGAGAAATCGCTCTTCTCCTCCCTGAAAGATACGGTGTTCGGAGCCGGCGAAGCGGTGAGCGAAACGGTCGGAACCGCGGTCCAGGATACGCAGGATTTCATAACAGGCGCAAAGGCCACTATTGAGAACCTTCCGGCGATGGTGGAGGAGACCAGGGAACTTGCCAGACAGTATATGGAAGCTTTTGTGATCATGCTGGTTACGACCTGTGTGATCCCCATCCTGACCATCCTGGCGCTGGCCTTTCTGCTGCATCTGATCTGCGGACTTGACTTCGACCCGGAACCTGTCGGTCATTCCTGAAAAGTGCTTCCGCAGGGCAGTTTTCGCAGACGATTCCATCAGATAAATAAAAAAAGGTTCTGCAAAGTATTTTAAAATCGCTTCTTGACAAACGTTTTTTCGTCTGTTAGGATGTTTTGGATGCCGCGCAGAGAGGCAGAAGTGCGTCCTGACGCAGGATGCCGCCGTATCTGGCGAGTAAATTTTTTGGGAGGTAACCCAGATGTACGCTATTATCGCAACAGGTGGTAAACAGTACAAGGTCGCGGAAGGCGATGTGATCAAGGTCGAGAAGCTCGGCGCAGAGGCCGGAGAGAATGTTACATTCGATCAGGTTCTGGCAGTGAGCACGGACGACGGTCTCAAGGCAGGTTCCGACGCCGCAGGCGCAACCGTATCTGCTTCCGTAGTAAAGAATGGCAAGTTCAAAAAGGTCATTGTTTACAAGTACAAGAGAAAAACCGGATATCACAAGAAGAACGGCCACAGACAGCAGTACACACAGGTTAAGATCGAGAAGATCAACGCTTAAGCCCGGAAGGGACAGGCGGATCGCATGATCGGTCGGCTGACAGGTACGTTATGATAGAAGTCACTTTATTTCAGAAGGGCGGTTCGCTCACCGGTTTTCTTTTTTCCGGCCATGCCGGAGCGGGAGAATACGGATTCGATATTGTCTGCAGCGCGGTTTCGGCGCTGGCGATCAATACGGCGAACGCGATCGAAGCGTTCACGGACGTTCCCCTTGAGGAAGAAGCGGCTCAGGATGGCGGTTACCTGAGATGTATGCTGGGAGAGGCTGATGACCGGGACGCGCAGCTGCTCATGAGAGCGCTGGAACTTGGCATCAGTCAGCTGGCCCAGAGTTATCCGGAGAACATCCGGATTCACTGTGAGACTCAGGACTGAGTCCGCAGATTCGAAGAGTGAGAGCGGGAGACCGCTCAGTTCAGAGATGAGAATTTCGGGAGGTGTTTGTTATGCTGAATATGAACATTCAGTTCTTCGCTCATAAGAAAGGTGTCGGTTCCACAAAGAACGGCCGTGACTCCGAAGCGAAGAGACTTGGCGCAAAGAGAGCCGACGGACAGTTTGTCAAGGCCGGCAACATCCTGTACAGACAGCGCGGAACCCATATCCATCCGGGTCAGAACGTAGGCCTTGGCAAGGATGATACGCTGTATGCAAAGGCTGACGGAGTCGTAAGATTCTCCAGACTCGGCAAGTTCAGGAAGCAGGTTTCGATTGTTCCGGTTGAGGTGGAAGCCGCGGCGGAATAATCTGAATCAGATTGCGGAAGACTAAGGGGTTGCGGTTTGCGCAATCCCTTTTCTGTTGAGAGGGATATTATGTTTGCAGACAGAGCGAAGATCCTGATCCGGTCCGGAAAGGGCGGTGACGGACATATCAGTTTCCGCCGCGAGAAATTTGTGCCGGACGGTGGTCCGGACGGCGGAGACGGCGGAAGGGGCGGAGACGTCATCTTCGAGGTGGATCCCGGGATGAACACTCTGGCCGATTACCGTTATCACAGGAAATACGTCGCGACAGACGGCCAGGAAGGCGGCAAAAAGCGCTGCCACGGCAGGGACGGTGACGACATCGTCCTGAAGGTCCCGGCCGGGACCGTTGTCACCCTGGCCGAAACCGGAGAGGTCATAGCGGACATGTCCGGGGAGAACCGCAGACAGGTTGTGCTGAAGGGCGGACGCGGCGGCAATGGAAACATGCACTATGCCACCTCCACCATGCAGGCACCGGTCTATGCCCAGCCCGGGCAGGAAGCCAGGGAGCTGGAGGTGGTTCTGGAGCTGAAGATGATCGCGGACGTGGGACTGATCGGTTTCCCGAATGTGGGGAAATCGACCCTCCTGTCCCATATTT
>DGHP01000018.1:0-1439 GCA_002392705.1 Lachnospiraceae bacterium UBA3845
GATGAAGAACATGAGCATCATCATCATCACCATCATGATGAGCATGGCCATCATCACCACCATCATCACCATGATGCCGATGAGATCTTCACCAGCTGGGGCATGGAGACGCCGAAGACCTTCAGCGATGAGGAGATCAGCAGCATCCTGAAGACCCTCTCTGATTCGGATGAGAACAGTTACGGAATCATTCTCCGCGCGAAGGGCATGGTACCGCGCGAGGACGGGACCTGGATTCATTTTGATATGGTTCCGGAAGAGGCCGAGATCCGTACTGGATCCGCAGATTATACGGGACGCCTCTGCGTGATCGGATCCAAACTGAACGAAGAAAAGATCGCTGAACTGTTTGGCGTCTGAGGATAATCTAAAACTATTGTCTGCCGCGCGGAACCATCCGGCGGCAGCTTTTTCGGAGGACAGGACATGCTGGAAGTACCTGTATATGTAATTACCGGATTTCTTGAAGGCGGAAAGACGACCTTCATCAGGGAAGTGCTTGCAAGCCCCGATTTCGCGGACGGGGAGAAGACGATTCTGATCTGCTGCGAGGAAGGGGAGGAAGAATACGACGTTAAGGAGATGAACCGCCACAATATCGAGATCGAGACGGTGGAGGAGGAGCAGGATCTGACGGTTTCCTTCATGGAGAGCCTGCAGAAAAAGTATAAGCCGAGAAGGGTATTTATAGAGTTCAACGGAACCTGGGATTCCATGAAATTCTGCACGAGCCCGATGGCGAAGCGCTGGGAGCTTGCCCAGGTCATCACGATTGTGGACGGTTCCACTTTCGAAGTGTACCTGAATAATATGCGCCAGATGATGAGCAATATCTTCATGTACACAGAGCTTGTTATTTTCAACCGCTGCACGACAGATATGGATCTGCAGATGTTCCGGCGCACCGTCAAGGCGGTCAATACCCAGGCGGTCTGCTATTTTGAGGACAGTGAAGGTGAGCAGATTGATATCGGCAAAGCGCAGCCGCCCTTCGACCTGACCAAAGATCCCATCGAGATCCCCGATGAGGAGTTCGGGCTTTTCTATCTGGACGCCATGGATTCGAAGGAACGCTATGAGGGAAAGAATGTCCATTTTAAGGGCAAGGTTATGATACCGCCCAGATTCCCGGAAAACTGCTTTATTCCGGGGCGCAACGCCATGACCTGCTGCGTCAACGATATCCGTTTCATCGGTTTTCTGTGCCATTCCAAATATACGGACAAGCTGAAACAGAAGCAGTGGCTGGATGTCACCGCGCAGATCCGCTATGAATTTGTTCCCGAGTATAACGGGGAAGGACCGGTCCTTTACGCCCGCCATCTGAAGTCGGCGGAAGCACCGAAGGATGACGTGGTATTGTTCAATTGAAAAGTTCCTGCTTCGCAGGCCTTATTTGAAATCAGAACCTGGTTCTCCTGCAGGCACGACGAACCAGA
>DGHP01000018.1:1559-8339 GCA_002392705.1 Lachnospiraceae bacterium UBA3845
ACCCGATTTCAAACAGGCCGTGAATCGTAACTTTCTGGAAACAGGTTGTTTAAATAACTCTTGCTCTTGCTTTCGAAAAACGGTATACTGAGAACAGTTTGAAGCATCTGAATCGGCATTTGCCGCGTGCGGAGAATGCGGCTGCTCCGGAGAAGGTCAGATTGCGGTAATAATTGTGCGGTGTGCATTTTCAGCCGTTATCGAATCAGAAAGGCGGGGATCGGATTATGAAGAGAATCGGACTGTTGACCAGCGGAGGCGACTGTCAGGCGCTGAACGCTACGATGCGGGGCGTTGTAAAAGCTCTTGCGAACAACCTGGAGGAACTGGAAGTTTATGGTTTCATAAACGGATACAGGGGCATGATCTACGGTGATTACCGTCTGCTCACCAGCAAGGATTTTTCCGGAATCCTGACAAAGGGCGGCACGATTCTCGGATCCTCCCGTACTCCTTTCAAGGAGATCCGCGATCCGGATGAGAAGGGCCTGAACAAGGTCGAGGCCATGAAGCAGAACTATTATAAGCTCCGCCTTGACTGCCTGGTTGTCCTGGGCGGCAACGGATCTCAGAAGACGGCCAATCTTCTCAGTGAGGAAGGCCTGAACGTGATCCATCTTCCGAAGACGATTGACAACGATATCTGGGGAACCGACATGACCTTCGGTTTCTACAGCGCCGTGAATATCGCGACGGAAGCCATCGACTGCATTCATACCACCGCTGCGTCCCATAACCGCGTATTTATCGTTGAAGTCATGGGCCACAAGGTCGGCTGGCTGACGCTGTATGCCGGAATCGCCGGCGGCGCGGACGTCATCCTGATTCCTGAGATCCCGTACCATATTGATAAAGTCCTGAAGGCGATCGACGCCAGAACCAAGGCCGGGAAGGGCTTCACCGTTCTGGCGGTTGCGGAAGGCGCTGTCTGCGCGGACGACCTGAAGCTTTCCAAGAAAGAATATAAGAAGAAGATGGAGTCCAAGCATTATCCGTCAGTTGCCTATGAACTCGCGGATCAGATCCTGGCCAAGAGCGGCAATGAAGTCCGGATCACTGTTCCCGGACATACACAGCGGGGCGGGGCTCCCTGTCCGTATGACCGCGCGCTGTCGACCAGGCTCGGCGCGGCTGCTGCCATGGCGATTCTCGATGAGGATTACGGCAACATGATCGCGATCGTGAACAATAAGACCAAGAGAGTTCCGCTGAAGGATGTCGCCGGCAAACTGAAGGTTGTCGAGAAGAAGAACCAGTTTGTGGAAGAGGCGAAAGCGCTTGGAATCAGCTTCGGCGATTGAGAAAAATCAGGGGGCTGAGAAGATCCGTCCCCGGAGATGGAATGTCCACTGGACGATTCAACGTATTTAGGGTATTATAAGAATTCAGGTAATCTTGTCTGCCGCTCTGGCCTGCCGGAGCGGCAGACTGTTTCTCCCGCGTATGCGGAGGGGGAACCGGCGGCCTGTCAGATACCGGCGGCTCAGCCATGTTTCTCCCGTGCATACGCGGGGAGGCCCGAGATCTGCAGCTGAAGCGTTCCGCCTGTCCGGTTTTTTCGCGTATGCGGCGTGGAAGCAGGTCCGGAACGAGAGAAGCGTGAGGAAAAACTTTGAATTATCAGGCATTGTATCGGAAGTACCGCCCCGCGGTTTTCGATGATGTAAAGGGGCAGGATGTCATAGTCAGGACCCTGCGCAACCAGATCCGCACAGGGCGGATTGCCCATGCCTATCTGTTCTGCGGAAGCCGCGGAACCGGTAAGACGACCGCGGCAAAGATCTTCGCCAGGGCGGTCAACTGCGAGAATCAGCAGGACGGGAATCCCTGCGGGGAGTGCGGCAGCTGCCGGGCGATCCGGGAAGGCAGATCCATGAATGTGATTGAGATGGACGCTGCTTCCCGGAACGGTGTGGATGATTTCCGCCAGATTATCGAAGAGATAGAGTACCCGCCGACCAGCGGGAAATATAAAGTCTATATTATCGATGAGGTACACATGCTGTCGGGGGCGGCGTTCAACGCATTCCTGAAAACCCTTGAGGAACCGCCTTCCTATGCGATCTTTCTGCTGGCGACCACGGATCCGCAGAAGCTTCCGGTTACGATTCTGTCCCGCTGCCAGCGCTACGACTTCCGGAGAATCAGCACGGAGATCATCTCGGATCATCTGAGAGAGGTTCTGGAGAAGGAGAAGATCGGGGCGGAGGAGGAAGCGGTCCGCTATATCGCGCGGAAAGCGGAGGGAGGCATGCGGGACGCCCTCAGCCTGGCGGATCAGTGCATTTCCTTTTTCCTGGGGGAGAAACTGACTTATGAACATGTTCTGGAAGTTCTCGGGACTGTGGATACGGAGGTTTACCGCAGGATGCTGCATGACGCGGCGATGGGGGATGCGTCCGGGCTTCTTGCAGTGTTCAATTCTCTGATTATGGACGGCAGGGAGGTCCGACAGATTATCGGCGATTTTACCTGGTATATCCGGGACCTGCTTCTTTTTATGGCGTCCGGCGGCTCTTCCGAGAGCCTGACCCTGGTGGAGGAGAACAGGGAGGATCTGCTCAGAGATTCGGAAGGAATGAGTGAAGCGCGGCTGATGTATTATATCAGGATTCTGTCGGACCTGTCCGGCTCCCTGAGGAATGCGTCCAACCGCAGAATTCTTGCGGAGCTTGCCCTGATCCGGCTGTGCAGGCCTGAGACGGACACAGGGGATTACAATGCTTTGAATATAAGGATGGAACGGCTTGAGCAGCAGATCCGGGAGGGTGGATTTGTCAGAAGCCCGGCAGAAGGCAGCCCGGCACAGCCTGTCCGGAGCGGCGGGGGAGAGGACCTTCCCGGTCCGATGCCGGCAGCGGAAGGAGAAAAAGAGCCGGAGCCGCCGGAAGATGAGGAACCTGGCTTTGTGACGCCGGAGCTCTTTCAGCGGATCAGGGGACAGTGGACTATGACGGTTTCCCGGATCAGCGAACCGGGCGTCGCGGCTGTGATGCGGAGTTACGCTGAGCCTTTCTTCCGGCCGGAGGAACCCGCTGTCCTGTTTGTTGTATGGCATGCCTTCTGGGAAGCTTACCGGTCCAATGAAAAAGTGCGCCTGGAGCTGGAGAAGCTGCTTGAGGAAAAATATGAGAGCAGGCTGACCGTCCGCTTTCTGAGCGACAGGGAAGCCCGGGAAGACAGTTCCCTGAAAAAGGTTCCGGAGAGCAAGGTGGATGCCCTGATCAGACAGGGCGTGAACTTTACTGTAGAGATGGAGGATGAATAAGATGGCAAAAAGAGGCGGATTTGGCGGCGGAATGCCCGGCAATATGAGCAACCTGATGAAGCAGGCCCAGAAGATGCAGAAACAGATGGCGGAGCAGCAGGCGGCCCTTGAAGAAAAGGAGTATACCGCGAAGGCCGGAGGCGGAGCGGTCGAGGTGACAATCAACGGGAAACGTGAGGTCACAAAAGTGACGATCGATCCGGACGCGGTGGATCCGGAGGATGTCGAGATGCTGGAAGATACGATCATGGCTGCCGTAAATGAAGCGCTCCGGGCTGTGGAGGAGGATGCCTCCAGAATGATGGGTTCTCTGACGGGCGGCCTTGGCGGTTCTCTTGGAGGATTCGGTTTCTGATGGATTATTACGGAAGTCAGATGAGCGCTCTGGTTGCGCAGCTGTCAGGCCTGCCGGGTATCGGGAGCAAGACGGCGCTGCGCCTGGCCTTTCATATCGTGAATATGCCGAAAGAGCAGGTCAGCGCGCTCACAAAAGCGATTACGGATGCCAGGGAGCATGTGCGCTACTGCGCGGAGTGCGGAACGATGACCGACCAGGAACTGTGTCCGATCTGCGCGGATCCGAAGAGGGATCACAGGACGATCATGGTGGTGGAAACCAGCCGGGATCTGGCAGCCTATGAACGGACCGGGAAGTATGAAGGGGTATACCATGTGCTGCATGGGGCGATATCCCCTCTGCTGGGCATCGGGCCCCAGGATATCCGCCTGAAGGAACTGCTTCAGCGCCTTCAGGGAGATGTGGACGAGGTGATCATCGCCACGAATTCCAGCCTGGAGGGTGAAACGACAGCCATGTATCTGAGCAAACTCATCAAGCCTTCCGGGATTAAGGTGACACGGATCGCGAGCGGCGTTCCGGTCGGAGGGGATCTGGAGTATATCGACGAAGTGACTCTGCTCCGGGCCCTGGACGGGCGGACCGAACTTTAAGGCGGCACTGCGGCTGCGTGGACGGACCGAACTTTAAGGCGGCACTGCGGCTGCGTGGACGGACCAAACTATAAGCCGGCATGCCGGCTGACTGCGCGGACGGCAGAGATACAGACAGGAGACAGATTTCAGTTATGAAGGATAAGCTGAGGGATCTCATGCAGCTTCTTTCTTTCCGGACAATTCTGGAAGGAGATGAGGAGGATGACTGGGAAGACTTTGACCTGCAGGATGATTATATCTCAGGAGCTGAGAACGCTTCCGGCGGAAGCGGACATGCTTCCGGACAGAAATGGATTGTCTATGCGGTCATAGCGCTTCTTGCGGTGCTTGCTGTGGCCGGCTATTCTGTTTTCACTCGCCGCCACACCTTTACAGGCTACCGGCTGACAGACTCCTATCCGTCTGAGGACATTTCCGGAACCATGTATCTGAAGCTTGGAGGCGGTTTTATCAAGTACGGTTCAGACGGCGTCACCTATGTGGACGGAAAAAACCAGACACAGTGGAGCAACGCCTATACCATGGAAACGCCTGTGGGGGAGGTCTGCGGGGATTCTCTCATGATCTATGAACAGCAGGGCTATCAGGTCATGGTTCTTAACCGTGACGGCGTGCTGGGCTCCTTCGAGACGGACCTTCCGATTCTCAAGGCGGAGGTATCCGCTTCCGGCGTGGTGGGCATGATGCTCCGGGAGGATGAGAATATAAGGATCCGTCTGTGCGGCAGTGACGGGACTACTCTTGCCGAGATCCGTACGACCCTGCAGGACGCGGGGCATCCGATTGATATCGCCATGTCCTCAAACGCCCAGCAGATGATGGTGTCCCTGGTGCGGATCGGCTCCGGAAGCGTGGATTCCACCATAGCCTTTTATGATTTTTCGTCCGCTTCCAAGTCGGATGAGTCCCATCTGGCTGCTTCCCTGGATTACAGGGACGTGATATTCCCTTCCGTTTTTTACGCAAAGGATTCCTGTCCGGTAGCTGTGGGGGACAGCATGTTTGTTACGTTTGACAACTCCAGGACGCCGAAGCAGGATACGAGGGTAAATCTGGACAGCGAGATCGTGAGCGTATTTCACGATGAGAAGCATATCGGCTTTGTGCTGCCCAGCGATTCAGGCGACCAGCGCTATAATCTGCAGGTTTACCGCTATAACGGAGAACGCACGGCACAGACCCTTTTCCAGACAGGATATTCGGAAGTGAGCATGGATTCCGGTGAAATACTCATGTTTGACGCGGGGCACATTATGTCCTTCACGACAGGAGGAGTGAGGCGCCTCGACGCCGATTATGATAAGCAGATCGGCAATTTTGTGAAGATTCCGGGTTTCCGCAGGTATGCGGTTTTAACCAATTCCGGGATCGACCGGATAAAGATCGAGTAGGACAGGAATTGTACAGGGGAGGAAAGGCATGACTGTTCTGATTGTCTGCACGGTGATACTGGCTGTCAGCTGCATTTTCGGGCTTGTGAAAGGATTTACGGGAAAAGCATCCGGAATTCTGGCGCTTGTACTGTCCTTTGTGCTGGTCCAGACGCTGCTTCCGACGGTGACGGTATGGCTCAGGGAACAGACGCCGGTCTATGGATTTATCAGAAGCAAGTGTACGGATATAGCGGAAGCCGCCATTCAGAAGAGCCTTTCAGGGCAGTCTTCCCCGGAGAGCGGCGGCGGGCTTCTCAGCGCACTGTCCGGCGGATCTTCCGACTCTTCTTCCGGTTCTTCTTCGGATTCTTTTTCGGTTCCCGCCCTGATTGCCGCTAATGACGGCAGCGGTTCGATCGACCGTGAGAAGGTGAAGAATCTTCTGGCACAGTACGGATATGATGCTTCCCTGGTGGACGGACTGAGCGACGAGGAACTGAGCGCCTATGTCCAGAACTTCCTGGGATCCTATGCGGGAATGCTGGGACCGGGACTGACTATGAGCATCCACCTTCCCTTTCCGGAAGCGGAACTGCTCCTGGAGAGCAGTGTATTTGATTCAGGCGCGGAGGCTTCCTCTTCTTCGGATTTTCTGACGGCCTTAAGTTCGAACATGAGCAGGGTGGACCAGACAAAATTTATAGACAGCCTGCCTCTTCCCGATTCGATGAAGGAGCAGCTCCAGGCTTTCAATAACAGCGAAGGCTATGAAAAGCTGGGGGCGGCAGATTTCAGCGCCTATATCATCGGCTACATCGCGAACCTGATTCTGAATCTCCTGGCCTTTCTGGTGACGCTGCTGGTGACCTGGCTGATTATAAGAACGATCCTTCAGGCCCTGCACCTTTTTGCCAGCCTTCCGCTCATACGCACGGTAGACCGCCTGGGCGGCCTGGTGCTGGGATTCGTCGAGGGGATCGTAATCATCTGGATTCTCTTTCTGATCCTTTCCTTTGCATCAGGGACGGCGCCCGGACAGCAGCTCCTTGGGGAGGTCTACGCCAGCCCGTGGCTCACCGCCCTGTATAACAGCAACCTGTTTCTGCGCAGCGGAACCTGGGCCATGAAAGCGATGATGTGAGAAAAACTTACTATTCACGGCCTCAGACAGAAGCATCGAAGATG
>DGHP01000018.1:8396-8643 GCA_002392705.1 Lachnospiraceae bacterium UBA3845
ATACGTGCGCAGCACGGATGGTCTGCTCTGTACGCAATTCTACTAAGGCAGCAAAGCTGCCAAGTGGAATATGCGTGTGGCCTGCGGCAGTGGAAAACCATGTGGAAAAAAGGTTAAAAAAATAATTTAAAAAACTGTTGACAAAAGAAGAACATGGTGTTAAATTAATCGAGTCGCCGCAAGAAACGGCAGACAGACAAGCCGGCAGACAGGCCGGCCGATATCGAATCTTGATAACTGAACAGTG